>NZ_JBNWCL010000026.1:0-60093 GCF_053522445.1 Agrobacterium sp. 22-221-1 | reverse complement strand
CGCCTGCCTGCATCAGCCGGGTTTGCGATGCCCGGCTGATGCATCCAGTAAACCACAAATCCTCCACACAAGCCCGAGGATGACGGAGGAGAGGTTTGAGCCCCCCTTTTTAACAGCCGCCAGCGCTTGGATTATATAGACACGCCTCTTCAGCCAGCGGACAGCCCGTCGCCAGCCCTTAGTCTCCGATTGATCGCCTCGCGGACACGTCGCCATTTCCCCTGTTCTAAGCTCCGGCTGCGGTGCCAGGCCGCATATTCTTCCATCAGCGCCCATTCTTCTGGGTCATTGGGGTGATCCCGCATCACCTGCTCGGCAATCCCTTCGATTTCTGCACGGGGAGTGAAACGCGGCAAGAACACGGCCTCCCACAGGGTCCAGCAGACGGCAACGAGGATTGGCGATACCGCCGCCGCGATTGCCAGCCATTTCCAAATGAGCAGAAGGAAATCGACCATAATTCGCGACCAATAAATCCGACAGATCGTCAAATACCCCGCAGTCTTAGATAGAATAAAATGCAGAAACAACAAATTATTATTTATAATAAATCGCAAAATTCGCAATTATATTACGAATTATCCCAATATCGTAATATTAATTCCTTCTTTTACTAAGTCGCGCCTCCGAATGTAAGGTCGGAGGTACGGCGTGCCACTTGCAGTCATATTCGGAACAAATCTGCGTAATCTGCGTAAGGCGAAATACCTGACGCAGGCGGAGCTTGCCGAGAAAGTATCGCTGTCGGCCGAAATGATAAGCAGGATCGAGCGTGGCAATGCTTCGCCATCATTCATGACGATAGAGAAGCTATCGGAAATATTGGATGTGCCGGAGGTCGTTTTTTTCGGCGTCGGGGTGATCGTGACGACGGATAGCGACAGGACGCGCATCCTTTCGAAGATTCAGACCAAGCTCTCGCGCCTGAACGAGGACCAGTTGGTCCGTGCCGACAGGATGCTGAGCGTGCTCACCGACTGAAAGCGGCCTCATACCTGCCAGACACGCCTGCGTCGTCCGATGAATAGCAAACGTCGGCATACATCCCGACGTCATTCTCGGGCCTGTCCCGAGAATCTGCAACCGATTGATTTTATTCGACGTGACTAGATCCTCGGCACGGGGCCGAGGATGACGGATGAGAGGTTTGAGCGCCTTTTCGGTAAATCGTGCGCTCAGCCGAGCTTGCGATCCGCCCAGCGGTCCACCGCGCTGTCGCGCAGGTCGCGAATGGACTGTACGCCCTCGCGGGCGACCAGCTTCGATAGGCCCTTGACGATGGCCGAGGGCAGGCCGGGGCCTTCATAGACCATGCAGGAATAGAGCTGCACGAGATCGGCCCCTGCCCTTATCTTTTCCAAAGCGGTCTCTGCGGATGACACACCGCCGACGCCGATGATCGGCAGGTTGCCGCCGACGCGGCGGCGCATCTTGGCGAGAGCCGTGGTGGAAAGCTCGAAGAGCGGCTTGCCCGAGAGACCGCCTGCCTCGCCCTTGTGCGGGCCCGGCCTCAGGCCTTCGCGGGAAAGCGTGGTGTTCGAAACGATCAGGCCATCGAGATCATGGGCGAGCGCCTCTTCCGCAACATCGTCCAGCCCCTCTTCGGTCAGATCGGGCGCGATCTTGAGGAAGACCGGGATGCGTTTGCCGAAGCGTTCGGCTTCCACTTTCCGGCGTTCCAGCACGGCGGCGAGAAGCGCGGCAAGGCTTTCGCGCGCCTGAAGATCGCGCAGGCCGGGCGTGTTGGGCGAGGAAATATTGACGGTGAAATAGGATGCAACCGAATAAAACGCCTCGATGCCCTGCACATAATCGGCGATGCGGTCTTCGCTATCCTTGTTGGCGCCGATATTGACACCGACGATGCCGCGCAGCTTTGCCTGCTTCAGACGCTCCAGCGCGGCCGCATGGCCTTCATTGTTGAAGCCGAGGCGATTGATGACACCCTCATCCTCGACCAGACGGAAGATACGCGGCCTGGGATTGCCGGATTGCGCCTTGGGCGTGACGGTGCCGATTTCGGTAAAGCCGAAACCGAGCCTCAGAAGCGGCCCCGGCACTTCCGCATTCTTGTCGTAACCCGCCGCCATGCCGAGCGGATTGGGGAAAACGAGGCCAGCCACGGTCTGCTGCAGAAGCGGATCGTGCGGCACCATGCAGGTGGGCAGGAAGCCGCTTTTCAGCGCCGCAATGGACAGGCCATGCGCCTTTTCCGGATCGACCAGAAACAGGCCCTTGCGGCCGATAGAGGAAAATAATCCGCTCATCACAAAATCTCCGGAAACTGGTGCTGGCCGTCGTGACCGAGCGAAAGCGGCGTTTCCCAAAGCACGGCGGTCAAGGGAAGAGGCGCATAAAGATGCGGGAAAAGATCGCCGCCTCTGGAGGGTTCATAAACCAGCTTGTCGCCGAGGGCCGCGCCGTCGACCGCGATCAGAAGCAGATCGACCTGGCCGGAAAAATGCCGTGCGGCGGTCTCTGCCGCCTGTTTTGCCGTTGAAAAATGAATGAAGCCGTCCGTCAGGTCGATGGCCGCACCTTCGAAGACGCCCTTCGCCTTTGCCGCGCTCCATAACGTCTCCGGCACGATTTTATAGATGATCGCGGGCGTTTCCTGCATAGGGCTCTCCAAGGCTTTCCACTCAGCGGGATTTGCCGCAAAGCTCGAAGATTGTCCACAGTTTCCACGGCATTTTTATTGCGGAGAGCCTGAAAGACCGCCTGTCCACAAGCTTTTCCTTGTAATGCAGGACCGATTGGCGCAACCTTTGGCGGAGGAGCCGGACGTGTTTCGACCGCTGGCAAATGGGAGTGAGCCAATATCAGAAAAAGAACCGCATAACGCCCTTGGGAGGGGGCCAGAATGTCGGAACTTGTCATTATCATAGCAGATGACCATCCGCTTTTTCGCGGCGCCCTGAAACAGGCCGTATCCGGCCTCGACGGGCAACAGAGCATTATTGAAGCCGGGGATTTCGAGGCCGCCCGAAGTGCAGCCGCAGCGCGCAACGACGCCGATCTTATGCTTCTCGACCTCGCAATGCCGGGGGTGAGCGGATTTTCAGGCCTGATGGCGCTCCGGGCGGAATTCTCCAGCCTGCCGATCGTCATCGTTTCGGCAACGGACGATGCGACCACCGTGCGCCGCTCCATCGAACTCGGTGCTTCCGGTTTCATTTCCAAATCCTCCGGTATCGACGATATCAGGGACGGCATCCGTGCGGTTCTGGAAGGCGATGTCTGGATACCCGCAGGTCATCAGGGCGACAAGGAACAGGATCCTGACGTGGCCGATCTCATCGGCAGGCTCAGAACGCTGACGCCGCAGCAAAGCCGGGTTCTGGGCATGCTGGCCGAAGGACTGCTCAACAAGCAGATCGCCTATGAGCTCAATGTTTCCGAAGCCACCATCAAGGCGCATGTCTCCGCGATCCTGCTGAAGCTCAAGGTCGACAGCCGCACTCAAGCGGTGATCCAGCTCGCCAAGATAAATACATCGGCCATGGTGGCGTAGAAAAGGATTTTATTCCTTTCCTTGCTTTACTCCTGACCGGATATGGTCTAGATTCCGGTCAGTAAACGACAGGAGCTTTTCCGCTATCGGCTCCACTTGCGGGCTTTCTATCATGCTGTCACACGAGACGATCTGGAGCGCCATCGATACGCTTGCCGAACGCCACCAGCTAACGCCTTCGGCATTGGCGAAGCGCGCCGGCCTCGATCCGACCTCGTTCAATAAATCGAAACGTTTCGGGCCGGATGGCCGCAAACGCTGGCCTTCGACGGAATCCGTCTCCAAGGTGCTGGAGGCAACGGGGGCAAGCGTCGACCAGTTTTTCGGTTATGCTTTCGGCAGGGCGCAGACCATGCAGCCCTCCGGCGCCGACAATGCCATCCCCCTGCTCGGTTTCGCGCAGGCGGGCTCCGGCGGTTTTTTCGACGATGGCGGCTTTCCGGCGGGTCAGGGCTGGGATGTGGTGGAATTCCCCTCCTCTCCCGAGCGCAAACAGGGCGTCTATGCGCTGGAGGTGCAGGGCGAGAGCATGATGCCGCTATACCGTGACGGCGACATTCTCATCGTTGAGCCGGGCGCACAGGTGCGGCGCGGCGACCGCGTGGTGCTGAAAAGCCGCGACGGCGAAGTGATGGCCAAGGTGCTGGCGCGGCAAAGCCCCAAAAACATCGAGCTTCTTTCGCTCAACCCGGAACATCCGAACCGCAGCTTCGACATGGCCGATGTGGAATGGATCGCCCGCATCATCTGGGCCAGCCAATAACCCGCAACTGCGTTTTCCGCGGTATCGACCGGGCACGCGCGCTGAGAATATTCCTTTAAAGACCGAGTGTCCTTGCGGCGGCATCGACCGTCATGATCTTCGCACCGCCCGACACCGCCCTGCGGACGAGACCCTGAAATCTGCCTTCCGGACAACCGTAAAAGCTCGGCATCTGCGAAACATCATGGGTGAAGATGATGAGCCAGCCACCTTTTTGCAGAACATCCTCCAGCCAGCCATCGGCGGCGTCGAGGTAGTTTTGATCCGAACGCAACTCGACCGCGGCAAGATTATGCGGGTCGACACTGCCCCGGTTGATCCCCGGCATGATGCCGCGCGCCGTCCTGAACCGGCGTCGCAGCAGCGGCTGCATGACCGGTGAGGCCATGCCGAAGGGAACGGAAAAATTGCGCCCGTGGCGGCTTGCATCGAACGAGCCGAGCACGCGGTCATTGCGATCGAGATCCTCCTCCAGTCCCCGTCGGGAAAAGCTCGAGAGTTTGCGATGGGAAAAGGTGTGGCAGGCGAGCTCATGGCCGGCTGCCGCCAGTTCCGAGCAGCCTTTCGCGGAAATCATCTGCTGTTGTTCATCGTATTGGTCGATGAACACGCCGGCGATGTAAAACGTGCCGCAAACGCCCTCGTTTTCCAGAATGCGCGCACCCGCCGTCCAGGCGCTTGCCGGCACATCGTCGAATGTGAAGGACACGATCGGTTCGGACGTTTCGATCCGCACCGCCGGTCCCGGCAAATAGCGCACCAGCCGGTTATTGATCCGGTCTGTAAAAGTCCCGATTTTTTGCGTCATACAAAGCCCCCCGGCCTGTCTGCAAATTACTGTCCCTCTTCGAGTATGTCGTAAGCCTGATGCCTCAAACAATAGATTGCGATTAGAAGAGAAGACCAGATAGGCCCGGTTCCGGTAAAGAAATTACTCTCTAAACACGAAGAAAGTAACGCATACACCCAAATTCTCGCAAAAAGTCGGGTCAGGCCCGGATCCGTGCCCTTATCCACCGCCGTGCGGAAATCGTTCGCGGGTATGATGACCAGCCAGATGACGGTGAGAATGAAGGCCGGCAGGCCGCCGTTCAGCAGGCTTTCAATATAGCCATTATGGGCATGGAAGGCCGTTACCGCCCAGGTGCCGGCAATATCGGCCTGTGACAGAAGCCGGTCGCTCGTCCAGAATGCCTGGAACCCCTGCCCAAAGATCGGCGATTGCGCGAAAGTGTCGAAGGATAGCCGCCATATGTCCGTCCGCCCGGTGAAGGTGGAATCGATGCCCAGGCCTTCGACAAAATTCTGTATACTCGGAAAATAGGTGGAGCCGACCGCGGATATGTTGATGAAGGCCAGAAGACCGCCAATCATCAGCAGGGTGCGGTTGGCATGCCTTTCCATGATCCAGATCAGCGCCACGGTGACGGGCAGCAGCATGGCCGCGGTTTTTCCGTTGGTCTTCCACAGGAAGAACCCTGCCAGCAGCGTGATGGCGATGCCGCCCAGCGTCGACCAGGCGTTGCGCAGGTAAAGCCCGATCATGAAGAGAATGATCATCGCCGGCGCGGCGGCATTCTTGTGATTGAAGATACCGCGCCAGTCACCCGCCAGCGCTTTTTCATCGAGATCATAGGGCTGATGGATCGAGCGCGAGCTGAGGAAGATCACCCCCAGATAACACAGCGCCAAGAGAATGATGGCGAAGATGGCCATCATCCGGTCGAACTGCCGCCGGTCGCGCGGCATGACGACAAGGACGCTGGTGATGAAGCACAGAAGCGCCGTGAAGATCAGACGTTGCAGCGACGTGCCGGGCTGGGTTCCAACCACCGAGCATATCGCCAGCCAGAAGAACAGCAGCAGAATGGGCAGCCGCGGCCGCAGCAGAAGCCCCGTCAGCCGGTGGCGCAGCGCAAAAACGCCGAGGATCAATGCGATCACGAGGCCGGTCAGCTGGTTTGCGGCGGCGTGCGGCACGGGCGGTGCTGCGAGATTTTCGAAAGGCGCGACGGAAATCCAGATATAGAGCATGGTGGCGACGAAAAAAAACGCGTCGCGCCGGCTGCCGGCAAGGGAAATGGCGCTGCCTTGCGCAGAGACGGGCTGCGTATCAGCCAAACGCGGCATGGTCGCCTGCATCGAAAATGGATAGTCGGATCATTGGCCTGCCTTGTGACGAACAACGAAACCCTTCTGAAACAGGGCCATGTCCAAATAACCATAAACAGTCATTATCATCATTATTATGCAATTGCTTTAACCCTCTCTTACCTCAAGAGGGATAAGACAGGATAAACTGCCATTCATTCGGGTCGCGGACTTTCACTTTATTGGCCGGTTGCGGCTTTTTCAGTTCGCCAGATTTTAAAAAGCAGCGCAGTCATTTTTGAATTCGCCCGGCAATGCCGGAAAACATGGAGAATGAGGTGTCGTTCAATACGCCGCGGCTCGGCCATCTAGTCAGACTGGGATTGACCTACATGGCATCCGGCGGAGCGCTCCTCATGTCCAGCGCCGCCCAGCTTCTGACCTTCGCGCTGCTTGCCCGCCATCTCGGTGTCGAACAATTCGCGCTTTACGCCTCCATCACGGCCGTCACCAATCTCGGCGTCCAGATCTGCGGCATCGGTTCGCAGGAATCGCTGATCCGCCGTGTCGCGCAGGATCGCAGCATGTTTCCCGTCATGCTCGGCCACAGCTATCTTTTAAGCGCCGCGACAGGCGTGGTTCTGACGATCATCGGCATGGTGACGATCCCGGTATTTTTCCCGACCTCGGAAACATTGCTGCACACGCTGATCACCACCTTCCTGATCCTGTTCACGAACCTCGTCCTCCTGAAAGTCATCTCGCTTTCCACGCAGAGCTTCATCGCCCATTCCGACTTCGCCTCCGCCAACAAGCTGGAAGTGATGTTTGCCGTCGCCCGCACCATTGCCGCGGTGGTCGCCTGCCTCATCTTCAAGGTGGAAACCGTAGAGGCATGGGCGTTGTGGAACCTTGCGGCCCACACCATTGCGGCCATGATCTCGGTCAAGGCGATAGCGAGACTCGGCAGCCCGGTGTTCCGCATCGTGCGTGAGGAAATCCGCATCGGTGTCCTGTTTTCCACCCAGTTCCTGTTCAAGGCCGTGCGCGGCAATGCCGATATTCTCGTTCTCGGCGCCATCGCCAGCGCCGAGGTGCTGGGCAGCTATTCCATCGCCCGGCGCATTCTCGACAGTTCCTATCTCTCCGTCGAGGCCCTCAACCGGCTGATCTATCCGGGTTCGGCTTCCGCCGCCCTGCAGGGCATCAGCAAGACCATAGAACGCGCCTATAACGTGCTGAAGGCCGCACTTTTCATCGCGACCGGCAGTGCGCTCGTCATTTTCATCATCGCGCCCTTCCTGCCGCTTTTGTTCGGCGATGAATATGTTTCGCTACCCATCATCACCCGCGTGCTTTGCTGGGCGGTTCTGCCCATGGCCGTTGCCGCCACCGCGCTCGAGGCGCTCGGTGCATCAGGACGGCAGGATATTCGCGCGAAGATCTGGAACAGCGGCAACCTCATCGGCTCCGTCATCGTCGCTTTCTTCACCTGGTCATTCAGCATTTCGGGAACGATCGGCAGCTATTTCATGGTGGAAACCGCCATCGCCGCCGCCGTATGGATCGCGCTGCTGCGCCTGCGCCGCAATGAAGAGGTTTTCGCGCCAGCCAAATAGGAGCTGGCGTAAGCACCTATCCGGTGGCCGGCTCACCCTAATAGAGCCCATAAGGGAAATAACGCCGGTAGATTTCTTCCAGCCGGCCGTTGCGGGAAAGGGCCGCCAGCGCCTGATCGAAAGCCGGAACAAGCACGTTGTCGGGATCGACGGTCATGATGGACAGGCCTTCACCGAGAAACCTGTCGGACATATAGGGACCGCCGAAGAGTGCGCAGCAGCCTTCGGAAGCGCTTCCCGAAACCCAGAAAGGCAGGCGCAGACCGTCGGCGAAGATGGCGTCCACCTTGCCTTTCTTCAGCGCGTCATACATCGGCTCGTAGCCATCGAAGCCCTCGGCCGCGGCCTTTGGAAAGAACGCCTTCAGCATCTGTTCGTGCCGCGAGCCGGCAACCACACCCACCTTCTTTCCCGAAAGCGCATCGGCACCGGAGCCGGTGAATTTCGCCGCCTTGTTCACAGCAAGACGGGCGGGCATCAGGAGATAGGGCCGCGAGAAGGTAAAACTCTTGCGCAGGTCGGCGGTGGTGGCGAGGCCGGAAATCACCGCTTCGCCCTCACCCATTTCCAAAGCCGCCTCCAGCTCGTCAAACGGCAGCGCCTGCACCTGGCATTTGCTTTCGACCTTCAACTGGGCGCAGATTTCACGCACCAGATCGACATGGAAACCCGCAAGCCGGCCTTCCTGATCGGTAAAATTGAAGGGCGGGAAATCGACCGACATCAGAAATCTGATGCGGGGAACGGAAGAAAGATCGCCGCCCGGAAACCGCTCCTGCGCATCGAACAGCACCGGCATCCGGTTGCCGTCCGACAGGCCTTCCGCACGTACATCGCTAAAAAAACCAGTAAATTGTAAAGCGAAAGCTAAAGTAAATCCGAGACTTATATTCCGCGTTACACTCGTCATTCTCATCTATACTATCCGTAACAGGAAGTGGGGCGTTACCATGACGGCGGCGGCGATGCATGGATTATTTTAGGCAATATACACGAGATTCGTTTCGCACGACGCCGGCGACACGAAAAATTGCATTTTCCCATGTCAGTGAAAATCCACTCCCAACCGCTTCCGAACAGGACCAGGCCAGACAGGCCCGCTTTCTCTCTTCGCTGGGATTGGGCAGGCCCTATATCAAGGCATTCGAACAACGGGCTCTGGAAAATGGCTCGACTTTGGAGGACGAATTGCTGGCAAGCGGTCTCGTCACGACGGATGCCTATTTCGGTGCCTTCGCCAGATTCCTGCGGTTGCCGTTTCTCCCGGAAATCGGGCCGGACCGGGTGATGGACTTGAACAGACTGGACACTCAGCTCTCCGAGCCGAGGTTCCTGCGGCTGACACCATTGAACGGCACACCGACGCTGCTGATCGTGCCGGAACTGGCGCGGATGGCGTCGCTGAAAAACATGCTGGATCAGCATCCGCGTCTTCTCGACGACTTTGCCGTGACAACCCCGCAGGCCATGCGCAGCGCAATCTGGAAAGCGGGCGAGGCCCGCCGCTCGGCGGAAACCCAGCAGCGGCTTTTCAACACGGCGCCGCACCATTCCGCCAGGATCACGCTGCATGGCCAGCAGGGTTTTTGCAGCGGCGTTCTCCTTACCCTGCTCATTCTGTCGCTACTGTTTTACACGGAAGCGGCATTTACGTATCTGCATGTCACCCTGACGATGTTTTACCTTTTGACCCTGCTTTTCAGGCTGTTTGCGCTCTTCCATCTCCCCATGGAAAAGGACGCCACCTTGCCTCTTCGGCAGGAAAACGAATTGCCTGTCTATACTGTTCTGGTGGCGCTTTACCGGGAAGAGGCCGTCGTCGGGCAGCTCATCGGCGCATTGGAACGTCTGGACTGGCCCAAATCCCGGCTGGACATCAAGCTTGTCTGCGAGGCGGACGACGGCGTGACGATCGAGGCGATCCAGCGGATGAATCCCGGCCCGCATATGGAGGTCGTCAGGGTGCCGCCTTCCCTGCCGCGCACCAAACCCAAAGCCCTCACTTACGCGCTTTCCGGCGCGCGTGGCGCATTCGTTGTGGTCTATGATGCCGAGGACCGGCCCCATCCGCAGCAATTGCGCGAAGCCTATGCCACCTTCCGCAACGAGCCGGACGAGGTGGCCTGCCTGCAGGCGCCGCTTATCATCAGCAATGCCTCTTCTTCCTGGCTCAGCGCCTGTTTCGCATTGGAATATTCCGGTCTCTTCCGCTGCATGTTACCTGCCCTTGCCGCACACGGCTTACCGTTGCCGCTTGGCGGCACCTCCAATCATTTCCGGACCGCCGTGCTGCGGAAGGCCGGCGCCTGGGACCCCTATAATGTAACTGAGGATGCCGATCTCGGCCTCCGGCTGCATCGGCTGGGTTATCGTTGCGGCGTCATCCGGCGACAAACGCTGGAGGATGCGCCGACCTTGCTATCCGTGTGGCTGAACCAGCGAACACGCTGGTACAAGGGCTGGCTGCAAAGCTGGCTGGTGATGACCCGTGCGCCCTTTGCGACCGCGCGCGACATGGGATGGTTTGCCTATGTGGTCTTTCAACTGCTGATCGGCGGCATGCTTCTGTCGTCGCTGGCGCACCCCCTGCTCTTCGTTTCCATGGCATTCATGACCATCGCCCTCCGGGAAAATGGTGCTGACCTGCTACTCACCTGGCAGGGTCTTCTGTTTTTTATCGATGTGCTGAATATCGTCGGAAGCTACACGATCTTCGTGCTGATGGGCCGCAGCAGAATGATTGCCTATGAAAGAAGGCGTGTCGGAAGGCGGTGGCTGGCAATGCCCGCATATTGGCTGATGCTGTCCATCGCGGCCTGGCGGGCCGTGGTGGAACTCAAAACCAAACCCTTCGCATGGAACAAGACACCACACGCGCCGGTCGCCAAAAATACCTCATGATCCGGCATCTTCGGCAGAGCCAAAACAGTCCTGATACTTCTTTCGACCAGCCGCGGCAGCGGCTCATGGCTTCACTCACATTGCTGCTGCCAGCAAAGCCACTTCACACTTTCCACTACCGCCGTCATCGATAACAGGAACCAGTGCCTTGCCGAACGAAGCTCCTCCTTCGGCAAGGTCCGTCATTTCATCCTGAAGGCGACCGAACCGCTCTACTTGGTAACGAGCTTGTTCTTGATCAGGCCGACGATGATCTGCACGATCAGACCGCCGACACCGCCGCCAACGAGCTGGCCGGCGAGAGCGCCGATATCCACGCCGCCGGCTGCCGCATCTCCCGCTGCGCCGAGCAGCGAACCAAGCACGGTTCCGCCGCCGAGACCGCCGATGGCGCCGGCAATCAGATTGCCAAGCGAACCAAGATCGGAGTCCTTCACTATCTTTCCGCCTGCCGTGCCGCCTACCGCACCGCCGACGATCTGGGCCAATATCGAAGCAAGATCCATGTCATCCTCCTCAGTCGTTTCCCCGACCATTCGAGGAAACAAAGCCTCTTATTCATGTCTGCGCAGGTTGAACCGAACCGGCATGGCCGGCCTTCTCTTCCTCGCCGAAGATTTTCCAGATCACGGCCCCAATGGCGCCGCCGAGGATCGGAGCGAGCCAGAACAGCCAGAGCTGCTGCAGCGCCCATCCGCCAACGAACAATGCCTGTCCCGTGGAGCGGGCCGGATTGACGGATGTGTTAGTGACCGGAATGGAAATCAGATGAATAAGGGTAAGGGCAAGACCGATGGCGATCGGCGCGAAGCCGGCAGGAACCCTGCCATGCGTTGAGCCCAGAATGACGATCAGGAAAAACGCCGTCAGGATGACTTCGATCAGCAGCGCCGATACGAGAGAATATCCGCCCGGCGAATGTTCACCATAACCATTGGCGGCAAAACCGCCGATTTCAGCCCCCGCCTTGCCAGTGAAGATGACATAAAGCGCCGCAGCCGCGACGATCGCCCCCAGAACCTGCGCCACAATGTAGGGCACGAGGTTCGCTGCCGGGAATTTACCGGCAACGGTGAGGCCGACTGAAACGGCCGGATTGAAATGACCGCCCGAAATGCCGCCAACCGCATAGGCCATGGTCAGAACCGTCAGACCAAAAGCAAAAGCGACACCAAGGAAGCCAATACCGAGTTCAGGAAAGCCGGCGGCAAAAACCGCACTGCCGCATCCTCCGAACACGAGCCAAAAGGTTCCCAGAAATTCCGAAAGAAGTTTGCGACTCATAACACTTCCCCTATGTTACGACTGCATCAACTATTACGTGCAATTTAATCGTAGTCAAGCTAAATTGCATATTAGCGCAACGACCGACACGATGGCGGCTAAACGCGGCACAGGAAGAGTGTCAGATGTCTGGAAAATGGAGCGGGTGAAGGGAATCGAACCCTCGTATTCAGCTTGGGAAGCTGCTGCTCTACCATTGAGCTACACCCGCGCCGCGCATAAGACATCGGATAGTTCGCAGCGGGTGTCAAGCACCCGCCGGGTTGGTTATTCGGCGCGAAAATGCTTGGAGAGCTTCAGCCCCTGCGCCTGATAATTGGAGCCGAGGCCGGTGCCATAGAGGCCTTCCGGTTTTTGCAACATGTGCTCGTAAACCAGCCGGCCGACGATCTGGCCGTGTTCGAGGATGAAGGGAACCTCGTGGCTGCGGACTTCGAGCACGGCGCGGCTGCCGGTGCCGCCCGCCTGCGCATGGCCGAAGCCGGGATCGAAGAAGCCGGCGTAGTGCACGCGGAATTCGCCCACCAACGGGTCGAAGGGTGTCATTTCGGCCGCATAGAGCGGCGGAACGTGGACTGCTTCGCGCGAGACGAGAATATAGAATTCATCCGGGTCGAGGATCAGTTCGGCGCGGCCGCGGGCATAGAGCGGCTCCCAGAAATCGAGAACGTCATGCTGGGCTTTCTTGTCGACATCCACCACCGCCGTGTGATGTTTGCCGCGATAACCGATCAACCCGTTTTCACCGAAACCCTTGAGGTCGATCGAGAGCGCGATGCCGCCGCCGGTCACGTTGGGCGTGTCGCTGGCAACCAGCGTTTCCGTCTCGTGCAGCTTCAGCAGTTCACTTTCGTTGAGCAGCGAATGGCCGATGCGGAAGCGGATCTGCGACAGGCGCGAGCCGCGTCGCACCACGATTGGGAAGGTGCGCGGGCTGATTTCCAGATAGAGCGGGCCGGCATAACCCGCCGGTATCTTGTCGAATTCCTGCGCGCTATCAGTCATGACGCGGGTGAAGATATCGAGACGGCCGGTCGAGCTTTTCGGATTGGCCGAGGCCGACATGTCCGCCGGCAGCGCAAGGCTCTCCATCAAGGGAACGATATAGACACAACCGGTTTCCAGCACCGCGCCCTGGGTGAGGTCGATCTCGTGCAGGCTGAGACGATTGAGCTTGTCGATGACGCGGTTTCCGGGGCCGGGCATGAAACTGGCGCGCACGCGATAGGCCTTCGAGCCGAGCCTGAGATCGAGGCTGGCGGGCTGCACCTGATCAGCATCGAGATCGGCCTCGCTCTTCAGCTTGCCGCCCGCAAACAGCGCCTTGATTGCGCCATCCGCCAAAATGCCCGTGGTTCTCGTCATGGTCATCATTCCTTTTTACGGCGACAAAACCAAAAGGAAAGCATTGACGCAAGCCGGTAACGGCAGTATGGCAAGCTTATCCCGTGGTGATTTGGCCGGTCGGCTTGCAGCCACGTTAAACAAGTGGCTAAAAAGACCGGGTGCTAGGAACCGGTCTGCTTTCGCGGCCGGTTTTTTTGTTTTGAAGGTGATCACATGAGCAATAAATGGCGCCCGGCAACCCAGCTCGTTCACGGCGGTACGCTACGCTCCCCTTACGGTGAAACGTCGGAAGCGATCTATCTGACCCAGGGTTTCGTCTATGAAAACTCCGAAGCCGCCGAAGCGCGCTTCAAGGGTGAAACGGATGGGTTCATCTACGCCCGCTATGCGAGCCCGACCAACGACATGTTCGAAAAGCGCATGTGCCTGCTGGAAGGCGCTGAAGACGCCCGCGCACTTGCGTCGGGCATGGCCGCCGTCACCGCCGCCATCATGTGCCAGCTGCGCGCCGGCGACCATATCGTTGCGGCCCGCGCCCTCTTCGGCTCCTGCCGCTGGGTGGTCGAAACGCTCGCGCCGAAATACGGCATCGAATGCACGCTGATCGACGGACGCGATCTCGGAAACTGGGAAAAGGCGATCCAGCCGAACACCAAGCTGTTCTTCCTCGAAAGCCCGACCAATCCGACGCTTGAAATCATCGATATTGCCGGCGTGGCGAAGCTCGCCAACCAGATCGGCGCGAAGGTGGTGGTCGACAACGTCTTCGCCACACCGCTTTTCCAGAAGCCGCTCGAACTCGGCGCGCATATCGTCGTCTATTCGGCAACCAAACATATTGACGGCCAGGGCCGCTGCCTTGGCGGCGTGATCCTTTCCGACAAGAAGTGGATCGAGGAAGAGCTGCAGGATTATTTCCGCCATACCGGCCCGGCCATGTCGCCTTTCAATGCCTGGACGCTTCTGAAGGGCATCGAGACCCTGCCGCTGCGCGTCAAACAGCAGACGGCCAATGCCGGCAAAATCGCCGATTTTCTCGCCGATAGCGGCAAGGTCGCCAAGGTCATCTATCCCGGCCGCGCCGATCACCCGCAGGCCGATATCATCGCGCGGCAAATGTCCGGCGGCTCGACGCTTGTGGCTTTCGAACTGAAGGGCGGCAAGGAAGCGGCCTTCAAGCTGCAGAACGCGCTTGAGATCGTCAAGATTTCCAACAATCTCGGTGACGCCAAGAGCCTCATCACCCACCCCGGCACGACGACGCACAAAAACCTCACCGACGAGGCGCGTGCCGAACTCGGCATTTCCGGCGGCACCCTGCGCCTTTCCTGCGGCATCGAGGATACCGACGATCTGCTGGAGGATCTGGCGAAGGGTCTGGCGGCCGTTTCGGCCTGAAAATTCAATCTGCAAATCGCCATGGCCTGACCGCGTGTCGGGCCATGGTTCGCCTGCACGGTCTAAAAAGACCGCATCAGGCAACCAATATTTACCTTTACCGTTATCCCTAACGGTGGAAAACAGCGCAACAGGAGACGCCTCCTGCCCGTCAAGTCATTCATTTTCTTGACGATAGCCAGAGCCTATAGTGTAGGATGCGGCGGCAGGCATAATATCGAGGTGTGGCGCGTATGTATCGTGCTCTGACAAGGGATATCGAGGTAACGGTCGATCCGTATTATCTCGAGGAACAATCCGACCCGGATGACGATCGTTACGTCTGGGGCTACAAAGTCGTGATCGCGAACAATTCCGATATCCCGGTTACCCTCGTCAATCGCTATTGGCACATCACCGATCAGAACGGACAGGTGGATGAGGTCTATGGGCCGGGCGTCGTGGGTGAGAAGCCGCATCTGAAACCGGGCGACAGCTACGAATATTCTTCCGGCTGCCCGCTGGATACACCTTCCGGCCTGATGTTCGGCCATTATGAAATGGAAACGGAAAATGGCGAGGTGTTCAACGTCACCATACCCGCCTTTTCGCTGGATTCACCCGGCCTGATGCGGGTCCTGAACTGACATTCACCCGGCAATGAAAAAGCCGCGCCCTTCAGGACGCGGCTTTCATTCAGGCATTCTCAAATTCGCTGACATCGTAGCGATAGGTCGTGGAGCAGAACTCGCAGGTCACGGCAATGGCGCCGTCTTCCTCGCTCGCCTCGATCTCCTCGGCGGTGAAGCCGGACAGCACGCCCTTGATCTTGTCCCGCGAGCAGCTGCAACGGTCGAAAACCGCCTGCGGATCATAGATGCGCACACCGCTCTCATGGAAAAGCCGGAAGAGAAGGCGTTCCACCGGCACCTGCGGATCGGTCAGCTCGTCGGTATCCACCGTGTTCAGCAGCGTTACCGCTTCGGTCCAGGCATCGTCTTCCTGCACCTCGTGACCGCCCTCATCGCCATCGCCGCCATGCAGGTCGCGCATGCGCAGCCGCTCAGGCGCCTGCGGCAGGAACTGCGCGATAACGCCGCCCGCACGCCAGCCATGACGCGGCTTGCCTTCGCCATCACGGTCGAAGAACTCGGCAACGCCCAGCCGCACACGGGTGGGCAGCTGTTCTGACTGACGGAAATAAACCCCGGCAATGTCTTCCAGCGAGGAGCCATCGAGCGGCACGATACCCTGATAAGGCTGCATGCCCGCCCCCTGATCGATCGTGAAGGCCAGAATGCCGTTGCCGAGCAATTGCTCCGGCGACGTCGCCCCGGCCGCAATCGCCTCCGCCAGCCGCTCCTCATCGAAACGGGCATAGGCGCGCATGCTTTCCGGCGCGGTGAAATCCGCAACCAGCAGGTCGACCGGGCCGTCACCCTTGGTCTGGACAGTCAGCTTGCCGGAAAACTTGAGCGACGTGCCGATCAGCGCCGTCAGAACGGTCGCTTCCGCCAGCAGGCGGGCGACCGCCGGGGGATAGTCATGCCGCTCGAGGATGGCATTCAGCAGCGGACCCACCTGCACGGCGCGGCCGCGCACATCCAGACCTTCGACCTGAAAGGGCACAACCTTGTCGTCGCCAGCAAAATCGAGATCGTCCAGTTCAACCGTTACATCTGCCATGTCATACTCCCTGGCGCAGCCGTGGCGCCGCTACCGTCCAAAAGTCCGGCTTTTAAAATGTGCTTTTTTGCTTGTCGCACAGAGACCCGGGAAGAGAAACCGCTTCCGGGGAAAAACGTGCAAATCGTGATGATGGCCCGCCAGCAAAACCGACGAGCCTCTTCGAAGTCCCACAGATGGTAATCTATGCGGTCAAGTTCAAGCACCCGGCGTGACGCGTGTCAGGCCGGGCGATTGCTCATCAAATGACGCCCATGCACCAGGCGATGATGGACTTCTGCGCGTGGAGGCGGTTTTCCGCCTCGTCGAAGACGACGGATTGCGGACCGTCAATCACGGCATCCGTCACTTCCTCACCGCGATGCGCCGGCAGGCAATGCATGAACAGCGCGTCTTTTTCCGCCTTGGCCATCAGGGCTTCATTCACCTGATAGGGCTGGAAGATGTTGTGGCCGCGCGCCTTGTGTTCCTGGTTCATGGACACCCAGGTATCGGTGACGACGCAGTCCGCACCCGCAACGGCCTTGTCGGCGTCGTGGCACAGCATGATCTCGCCGCCATTGTTGCGCGCCCAGTTCAGGAACTTGTCATGCGGTTCGGAGCCCATCGGCACGGCCATCGTCATGCGGTAACCGAAACGGGCTGAGCCCTCCACGAAGGAATGCAGGACGTTATTGCCGTCGCCCGTCCAGGCAATGGTCTTGCCTTTGACCGGGCCGCGATGTTCCTCGAAGGTCATGATATCCGCCATGATCTGGCAGGGATGCGTGTCATCCGTCAGGGCGTTGATGACCGGCACGGTCGCGTGTTCAGCAAGCTCCAGCAGGCGCGAATGATCCGTCGTGCGGATCATGATGGCGTCGACATAACGTGACAGCACCTTGGCCGTATCGCCGATCGTTTCGGCACGGCCGAGCTGCATTTCCGTACCGGAGAGGAAAAGCGTCTCGCCACCGAGCTGGCGCATGCCGACATCGAAGGAGACGCGGGTACGGGTGGAGGGCTTTTCGAAGATCATAGCCAGCATCTTGCCGGCAAGCGGCTTTTCCGCCGTTCCGGCCTTGGTGGCGGCCTTGCGTGCGCGGGCATCGTCGAGAATTGCCCGCAGGTCCTGCGAGCTGACGGCCGACAGGTCCAGAAAATGTTTAGGTGAAGCCATTTCAAACTGTCCCATGCTCGCGAGCCTCGGGGAAGAGGCCCGCCCTTTATTGTTTCCTCAGGCGATTTTTGCCTGTTTCGCTGTCAGGGAAGCGGCGGCCGCTTCCACGCGTGACAGACCCTCGCGGGCCTCTTCCGCGGTGGTGACGAGCGGCGGCAGAAGACGGATGACGTTGTCGCCCGCCGGCACACCCAGCAGATGCTCGGCGCGCATGGCCTGCAACAGCTCGCCCGATGGAACCTTGGCCTTGATGCCGAGAAGCAGGCCTTCGCCACGAATTTCCTCGATAACGTCAGGATAACGATCCTTCAGCGAAGCAAGGCCCTGGCGGAAGACCAGCGCGACATCACGGACCTTTTCCAGAAAGCCCTCGGAGAGGACGACATCGAGCACGGCATTGCCAACAGCCATGGCCAGCGGGTTACCGCCATAGGTGGTGCCATGCACGCCCGCCGTCATGCCGGAAGCGGCATCCGCCGTCGCAAGGCAGGCACCGAGCGGGAAACCGCCGCCGATACCCTTGGCAACCGCCATGATATCCGGTGCAACGCCCGTCTGCTCATAGGCAAAGAGCTTGCCCGTACGGCCAACGCCGGTCTGGACCTCATCGAAAATCAGTAGCATGCCATGCTCATCGCAGAGCGACCGCAGCAGCTGCAGGAATTCCTTGGCTGGTGCGCGAATGCCGCCCTCACCCTGAATGGGCTCGATCAGAAGCGCGGCCGTCTCGGCCGTGATGGCGGCTTTCAGCGCATCGACGTCACCGAAGGGCACCTGGTCGAAACCTTCGACCTTGGGGCCGAAACCTTCGAGATATTTCTGCTGGCCGCCGGCGGCAATCGTCGCCAGCGTGCGGCCATGGAAGGCGCCTTCGAAAGTGACAATCCGGAATTTCTCCGGATGCCCCTTGGAATAATGATAACGGCGGGCGGTCTTGATCGCGCATTCCAGCGCTTCCGCCCCGGAATTGGTGAAGAAGACCTTGTCTGCGAATGTCGCTTCCGTCAGGCGCTTTGCAAGCTTTTCCTGGCCCGGTACTTCATAAAGGTTCGAGACGTGCCAGACCTTCTCGGCCTGGGTCTTGATCGCCTCCACGAGGTGCGGATGGGCGTGGCCCAGCGAGTTGACCGCGACGCCGGCCGCAAAATCCAGATATCGTTCGCCGTTTTCCGTGAACAGCCAGACGCCCTCGCCTCGCTCGAAGCGCAGGGGGGCTCTTGCAAACGTATCGAACAATGGCGCGGCGGCTTCGGCCATGGCTGTATCACTCCTTGCGCGGATGCGCTGTCAGACGGTTGTCAATAGGCTTCCGGGGTTATCCCTTGCCTGAAAATCAAAAATGCCGCCTCGCGGCGGCAGGGGCACTATTGTCACTTCGCCTGCCGATGTCAACAAAAGTCCGCGTTTCCCGGGCTTCTCAAGCCCTAGTAGGTGGCGGCAGACGAGGCCCAAGGTGTTGCCTTTCAGACTCAACTCGCCAGCAAGTTGGGGAAAACCGGAAAATCGATTCGAGATGATTCCCACGACTCTTGCCACGGAGTCTGCGTGGCACTAGGTTAATCGCTAATTACTAGACTGCATTGCGGCGGAACTAGTCACCAAAAATCAGGCAGAAACCACGCTCGCGGCACGCCCGCGAGGCGGAGAAGGATTCTGCCGACATTATACGCGACAAGCGGAGAAGCGGCATGAACTGGACAGACGAACGGGTCGAAAAACTCAAGAAATTGTGGTCCGAGGGGCTTAGCGCCAGCCAGATAGCAGCACAGCTGGGCGGTGTGAGCCGCAATGCCGTCATCGGCAAGGTCCATCGCCTCAACCTGCCGGGACGCGTGAAGGCCGGCGGCCCGGTTACGTCGGCGCGTTCCGCGCCCAAGCGCACCGCCGCCCCTGCCCCGCGCGCGACGAATTTCGCGACCCGCGTCAGCGCAGCACCTGCACGCGCCTTGAACCGTTCGAGCGCGGCGACGGCGCTGCACGAGGAGATCGATATCGAGACTGCCGAAGTTCTCGATTACGTTCCCTCCAAAAATGTCGTTACACCGATTTCCCGCCGCCTGACGCTGACGGAACTGACGGAGCGCACCTGCAAGTGGCCGGTCGGCGATCCGCTGAAGGATGATTTCCATTTCTGCGGTTGTGAAGCACTGGAATCTTCGCCCTATTGCAAGTTCCATGCAAAGCTTGCCTACCAGCCGGTAAGCGAGCGTCGCAAGGCTTGAGTGTTGCGGCACGCATTCGACACTCAAAAACTACGGGCCTTCGGGCCCGTTTTTTTATGGCAAAACGCAAGGTGGTTCCGGAATAGAGCGCACGCTGTCTAAGAGGCGCTCCCAATCCCTGTTCTCGCGCATTCTCCGGATGTAAAACCGCGATGCGCCCTTGCGGCAAATGTTCTGAATTTGTCGGCGACGTGCCGCGCCCTTCCTCCTGTCAGGTTTCACCGCGCAATCCGGCTTTCAGCAGACCGTCTGTCACCTTCAAAAGAACAAGGATACGCGTTTGCGGAAGGTTCAAAATCGAAAGGCCCGACACCGTTCCGGTCTCGGGCCTTCTGATTTTTGGGGAATTTATCCCAGGTGAAACCATCGGTTTCGGTTTTCTCAGGCTTCCATTGAATATCCGGCGCCGCGCACGGTGCGGATGACATCCTGCATATGCGAAAAATTGAGCGCCTTGCGCAGGCGTCCGACATGCACGTCGACGGTGCGCTCATCCACATAGATATCGTGACCCCAGACGCCATCCAGCAATTGTGAGCGGGAAAACACCCGGCCGGGAGAGGTCATCAGGAATTCCAGCAGGCGGAATTCCGTCGGGCCGAGGCGCACTTCGCGGCTCTTGCGGTGAACGCGATGGGTCTCGCGATCCAGTTCGATATCCCCGCATTTCAGCACCGAAGACAGAACCTCGGGGCGGGCCCGGCGCAGCATCGCCTTGACGCGGGCCATGAGTTCCGGCGTCGAGAACGGCTTGACGACATAATCGTCGGCGCCGGTGGCAAGACCGCGAACCCTTTCGCTTTCCTCGCCGCGCGCCGTCAGCATGATGATGGGCAGGCGCTCGGTTTCCGGCCGCATCCTGAGCCGACGGCACAGTTCGATACCGGAAACGCCGGGAAGCATCCAATCCAGGATAAGAAGGTCCGGAATACGCTCCTGCAGCCTGATTTCTGCCTCGTCTCCACGGGGTATCGTGTCGACGTCATATCCCTCAGCCTCGAGATTGTAACGAAGCAGGACGCTCAGCGCTTCCTCGTCTTCCACAACTGCAATCTTGGGCACCATATACTAACTCCGCAAGCCGCTGCCTGTCTGTTACTCGGTCACCGAACCGAGGGTGTTGGAACTGTCGTCCTTCGGACGCTCGCCTTCCGGCTGGCTGCCGGTGGTCATGTAATAGATCGTCTCGGCGATATTGGTGGCGTGGTCGCCGATACGCTCGATGTTCTTGGCGCAGAACAGAAGATGCGTGCAGGTGGTGATATTGCGCGGATCTTCCATCATGTAGGTCAAAAGCTCACGGAAGAGCGACGTGTACATGGCGTCGATTTCCTCGTCGCGCTCGCGAATGGCATTGGCCTTCTCGGCGGAACGCGTGGAATAGACGTCCAGCACTTCCTTGAGCTGTACCAGCGCCAGTTCCGACAGGTGCTCGATGCCGCGGGCGAGCTTGCGCGGCACGCCGGTGCCGGCAACCGCGATGACGCGCTTGGCGGTGTTCTTGCCAAGGTCGCCGACGCGCTCAAGGTCAGCGGCGATACGCAGGGTGCCGATGATCTCGCGAAGGTCGGCCGCCATCGGCTGGCGTTTGGCGATGGTTACGATGGCCTTGTCGCCGATCTCGCGCTCGGCGTGGTCGAGGATCGCATCGTCGGAAATGACCTTCTGGGCAAGCGCGGCATCGGAATTGACGAGCGCACGCACGGCGTCGGCGCACATCTGCTCCGCAAGACCGCCCATTTCGGCGATGCGGCGAGTCAGAAACTTCAATTCATCGTCATAAACGGAAACGATGTGCGAATGGGTCGTTGTCTGTGTCATGGTCTAGTCCTCCGGCTTGGCCTGCATGCGCGTACCCGGAAGCGGGCACGGCAGAAGCACCAGTCTTGTTCGGTTTCGATAAAGCGTCGGCCGGGATCAGCCGAAGCGGCCCATGATGTAATCCTGCGTGCGCTGGTCGTCCGGATTGGTGAACATCTTGTCGGTTTCGTTTTCCTCGACAAGATGACCAAGATGGAACATGGCCGTGCGCTGGGAAACACGCGCCGCCTGCTGCATGGAGTGCGTGACGATGACGATGGTGTAATTGGTGCGCAGCTCGTGGATCAATTCTTCGACCTTTGCGGTCGCAATCGGGTCGAGAGCCGAGCAGGGCTCGTCCATCAGGATCACTTCCGGGCTGACGGCAACCGCGCGTGCGATGCACAGACGCTGCTGCTGACCGCCGGAAAGACCGGTGCCGGATTCGTGCAGACGATCCTTAACCTCGTTCCAGAGACCCGCCTTCTGCAGGCTCTGCTCGACGATCTGGTCCATATCCGCCTTGTTGCGGCCGAGACCGTGGATGCGCGGACCGTAGGAAATGTTTTCGTAGATCGACTTCGGGAAGGGGTTCGGCTTCTGGAACACCATGCCGACGCGGGCGCGCAATTCCACGACGTCAATCGCCTGATCGTAAATATCGTCGGTGTCGAGCGTGATCTTGCCGGTGACCCGGCAACCGTCGATCGTGTCGTTCATACGGTTCAGGGTACGCAGGAAGGTGGATTTGCCGCAGCCGGACGGGCCGATAAGCGCGGTCACCGTATTTTCCCGAACGTTGAGGTTCACGTCGTAAAGCGCGCGCTTTTCGCCGTAATAAACCGAAACGTCCTTGCCGATCATCTTGTATGAGACTTCATTCATTTTCTTGTCCAGCGCCTTCTCAACTGCTGCTTCCGACAACATGTTCATTGCTCAAGCTCCCTCTACCAGCGCCGTTCGAAGCGGCGACGCAACAGGATTGCGCCAACATTCATGACGATGAGGAACAGAAGCAGGATGATGATAGCGCCGGATGTCCTTTCGACAAAGGCGCGCTCGGCTTCGTTCGCCCACATGTAAATCTGCACCGGCAGGGCCGTGGACGGATCCATCGGCGTTGTCGGGTAATTCGCAACGAATGCCACCATGCCGATCAAGAGCAGCGGCGCCGTTTCGCCCAGCGCGTGGGCGAGACCGATGATGGTGCCGGTCAGAATGCCGGGCATGGCGAGCGGCAGCACATGGTGGAAGATCGTCTGCATCTTGGAAGCGCCGAGACCGAGGGCTGCGGCGCGGATAGACGGCGGCACGGCTTTCAGGGCGGCGCGCGTCGCGATGATGATTGTCGGCAGGGTCATCAGCGTCAGGACGAGGCCGCCGACCAGCGAGGCCGAGCGCGGAAAGCCCATGAAGTTGATGAAGACCGAGAGGCCGAGCAGACCGTAGACAATCGAAGGAACGGCCGCGAGATTGTTGATATTCACCTCGATAAGATCCGTCAGACGGTTCTTCGGGGCGAATTCCTCGAGATAGATGGAGGCCGCGACGCCGATCGGCAATGACAGCACGAGCACGATCAGCATCATGTAGAAGGAGCCGATCAGCGCCACACCCACACCCGCCGCTTCCGGACGGCTCGACGCGCCGTTGACGAAGATGCCGGTATTGAAATGTTTGCCGAGCTGGCCGCTTTCGGCGAGCTGGTTCATCCAGCCGAGCTGCTGGTTCGAGATGCGGCGATTGGCTTCATCCGCCGTCAGATCGACTTGGCCCTTGAAGGCGCTGTCGACATCGCCCGACGCCAGCAGCGTGACGGTACGCGTGGTGCCGATGACGGCGGGATCGGCAACGACGATGTCGCGAAGCTGCGTGCGCACGCTGTCGGAAATCAGGAGGTTGACGGCGCGAAGGCCGGCGCGGTCAGTCGGCGCAACGCCAAGGACCTTGGCGACCGCATCGCGGGCGATGACGGGATAATTGGCCGTCATCAGCTTTGTGGGATTGGTGGCGCGCTCATTTTTCGGATCGATGATCTGTTCGGAGAATTCGACCGGAACGGTGATCATCGTCTGCTGGAAGGCGGTGTAACCCTTGGAAACCACCGAGAAAAGCAGCAGGAAGAGGAAGATGAGGCCGAAAGAAATCGCTGCCATGCCGTAGGCACGGAAGCGGCGTTCGGCGGCATAGCGGCGCTTGATGCCGATATCACGGCGCGTGGCCTTGTTGACGGCGCTCGCGCCGGCTGCGGGAGAGACGATGTCGGTCATTCATATTGCTCCCGGTATTTGCGCACGATGTAAAGCGCGTAGATATTCAGGCAAAGCGTGATGGCGAAAAGCGTGATGCCGAGCGCAAAGGCAACCAGCGTCTGCGGCGAGGTGAATTCAAGGTCGCCGGTGAGCTGGCTGACGATCTTGACCGTCACCGTGGTCATGGGGTCGAAGGGATTGAGCTGCAGACGGGCAGCAACACCGGCCGCAAGAACCACGATCATGGTTTCGCCGATGGCGCGCGAAGCCGTCATCAGCACGGCGCCGACGATACCGGGAAGAGCGGCCGGAATAATGACCCTCTTGATCGTCTCGGAACGCGTGGCACCAAGGCCGAGCGAACCGTCACGCAGCGAGCGCGGCACGGCGGTGATGATGTCATCCGACAGCGACGACACATAGGGGATCAGCATGATGCCCATGACGAAGCCGGCGGTGATGACGCTCTGCGCCTGGATGAAGTTGGCGTAGTTGCCCGTCGCCAGACCGTTGATCTGCGTGGAAATGTCTCTGAGGAAAGGACCGACCGTCGTGAGCGCGAAGAAGCCGT
This sequence comes from Agrobacterium sp. 22-221-1, assembly GCF_053522445.1. NCBI lineage: Bacteria > Pseudomonadati > Pseudomonadota > Alphaproteobacteria > Hyphomicrobiales > Rhizobiaceae > Agrobacterium > Agrobacterium sp. 22-221-1. Next base: position 35,507 of record NZ_JBNWCL010000026.1, on the reverse strand, counting down.
AGACGATGGTGGGAATGCCGGCGAGCACTTCAAGCAGCGGCTTTGCCATGGAGCGGAAGCGCGGCGAGGCATATTCCGCCATGTAGATCGCCGAGAAGAGACCGACCGGAACCGCAACCAGCATCGCGACCAGGCCGATATAAAGCGTGCCGGCGAGCAGCGGGATCAGGCCGAACTGGCCGGAGGAGTCGGTGGCGCCTGCCGCCGCAAAACGCGGATCCCAGACCGTTCCGAAGAAGAACTGGTGCGCCGGAACCATGGTGAAAAACTGGATCGCCTCGGTCAGCATCGAAAGGACGATGCCGATGGTCGTGAGGATGGCGATGGACGAGGCGACGAGCAGGGCCGCGAGAATGACTTTCTCGACCTGGTTGCGCGCCCGGAAACGCGGCGCGATCGCGCGCAGCGCATAGGCGCCGCCGCCGAGCGCGGCCAGCAGCACGACGGCGATCATCGCGATACGGCTGGTCGAGGTCATGCTGTTGAGCGTGTGGGCGGCATCGACCATGAACCGCTCGGGATCGCCGGCGATTGCAACACCCTTCGATGCCAGAAGCGGCCGGACTGCAGCCGTGTCCGCCTCAACCTGCGCGGTTTCCTCCGGCGTCAGCCGCTGGAGGCCACGGGCGATGGAGGTCACCATACCGTAGGTCAGGCTCTGCTGTGCTTCGGATTGCGCCCGGACATCCTCGGGGAAACTACCGCGCACGGCCGAGGTGACGAGCAATGGGCTGACAATGAGCCAGGCACAGAGAATGAACGCCGCGGGCAGCACCGCCCAGACGACCGCGTAGGAACCGTGATAACCGGCACGGGAATGCATGCTGGAGGGGCGACCGCCAGACAGGGCGACGGCACGGCGGCTGCCGAGCAGATAGCTGCCGATGCCGATGAGCGCCAGTATCAGCAAAAGGATCGATGTGTTCATTAGAGTTCCCTCGGCGTGCCTCAAGAGCACGGTGCGATATCGGGCAAATCAAAAAGTCATCAAAACGAGACCGCTGGACCATCCCATGATGCCTGCCGCCTGACTGTATCATAGTCTGGCAAGCGTCAAGGTTGATACATCCTATCCATCTGTAATCCATCGACAATCATGTGGATGGCGATGGTTAGGAACTGTCAACCGCGGACGACGGCCCAAGCGAAGCCGAATGAGGGGCACGGCAAAGCCGCACCCCTCTTTCTTCATTACATCGTGGAGCCGGCCGAGAACTTCGAGCGGATTTCTTCGCGCTCTGCGTCCGGAGCAGCAACCAGGCCATAGTTGGCGAGCGGGGAATCCGGACCGATCATCTCGTCGGAAACGAAGAACTCGACATATTCCTTAAGGCCCGGGATAACGCCCAGGTGAGCCTTCTTCACGTAGAAGAACAGCGGGCGAGAAACCGGGTACTTGCCGCTGGCAACGGTTTCGGTGGACGGAACGACGCCCGAAACGGTCGCGACCTTCAGACGGTCAGCGTTGTTTTCATAGAAAGCGAGGCCGAAAACGCCGAGGCCGGTCTTGTTGGCGTCGATACGGGCGAGCGTTTCGGTGTAATCGCCGTCGATGTCGACTGCAGCGCCGTCCTTGCGGACTGCAACGCACTTGGCAGCAGCCTGCTTGGCGTCGGTGACGATCTTCTTGATGGCGTCGGTGGCGCCGGCTTCCTTGCAGCCGTCAGCCATGATCTTCTCTTCGAAGACTTCGCGCGTGCCGTGCTTGGAGCCCGGGATGTAAGCGGCGATAGCGACGTCCGGCAGTTCCTTGTTGATTTCCGACCACTTCTTGTAGGGGTTAGCAACGAGCTTGCCGTCCTTCACGATTTCAGCGGCGAGAGCGAGGTAAAGATCCTTCGGCTCGAGCTTGATGTCCTTGTTGGACGAGTCCATCGCGAAGACGATACCGTCGTAGCCGATCTTCACTTCCTGAACGTCGGCAACGCCAGCAGCCTTACAGGCGGCCAGTTCGTCGCTCTTGATCTTGCGCGAAGCGTTTGCAATGTCGATGGTGCCTTCGCCGACGCCAGAGCAGAACGCCTTCAGACCGCCACCCGTGCCGCCGGACTCAACAACCGGAGCCTTGAAGTTCGGGAAGGTTTCGGCAAAGGTCTCGGCAACGATCTTGGCGTAGGGCAGAACCGTGGAGGAACCGGCAACCTGGATCTGGTCGCGAGCAGCGGCGGCGCCAGCGAAGGCGACAGAAGCCACCAGAGCTGCTGCGGAAAATTTAACGATGTTCATTTGTCTCTCCCGTCGTGGGCTTTGTTGTGGACGCAGCCGATAGCGACACTCGCTCTTAGCTTGCGCTCGGCGACCTTTTCTTAACCACCGTAGCCCCATCCTTTTATGTCACTTTGACGAAAGATTTGTGACAATCTAAATTGTTGATTTTATTTATAAATATCCACGACATTAAAAGCAGATGCATATTTTATGTCAGAATCTCACAGTGAAGTCCGTGCCGCTGCCCAATTCCGATTTAATGATGAGGCGGGCGCGGTGGCGGGTGAGGATGTGCTTGACGATGGCAAGCCCGAGACCCGTGCCCTTTTTCGAGCGGCTGTCGGCGACGCTGACACGATAAAAACGCTCCGTCAGGCGCGGCACATGTTCGGCGGGAATGCCCGGCCCCTTGTCGATGACGCTCACCTCCACCGGCTTGCCGGGTTCGGCCCGCAGCCAGACATCCACGACCTTGCCTTCCTGGCCGTATTTGCAAGCATTTTCAACGAGGTTCTGGAACACCTGCACCAGCTCGTCGCGGTCCCCCTGCACCTCTGCCGGCCGGTCGGGCAGATGCAGCGTGATGGTCACATCCAGCTCGTCGGCAAGCGGCAGCAGGGTATCGCGCACATGGCCGATGACAGGAACGAGATCGACCTTCTGGTCGGGCGCGATGTTGGCCCGCAATTCCAGCCGCGACAGGGACATGAGATCGTCCACCAGCCTGCTCATCCGGGTTGCCTGATCCAGCATGATGGCAAGGAAACGTTCCTGCGCCTTCGGGTCGTTGCGCGCCGGCCCCTGCATGGTTTCGATGAAACCGCGGAGCGAAGCGAGCGGCGTGCGCAATTCATGGCTGGCATTGGCGACGAAGTCGCTGCGCATCCGGTCGATGCGGCGAAGCTCCGAGACGTCGCGGAACGACAGGATATAGAATGGCGGACCTGCCCCCTCTCCCATATCCGCACGGGCGATGCGGACGATGAAGACCCGTTCGGAAGGGAAGCGCTCCGAATGTTCGACCTGGTTGGGCTGGCCGGTGGCGATGGTTTCGCGAATGACATCCAAAAGGCCGGGAGAGCGCAACCGGGCGGAAATATGCGCTCCGGCGGGCAACTGGCCGAAGGCGCGCTCGGCCGCGCCGTTCTGAAACAGCACGCTGGCGTTCCTGTCGAGAATGAAAACGGGGGTATCCAGAACCGCGAGGCCCGCCCTTACGCCGGAAATGACGCTTTCGCCGGGTACTTCTTGCTCATCTGCCTCCGCAACCGGGCTCCCGTCCTTTGCTGAAGCCGCCGCCGGCCCCTCCCGAGCGGCGAGGATGGCAATGACGGCGCAAAACCACAGGGCGGCGGGCATATAGGGCGTGTTGAGCTCCGCAACGGCCACGATGGCGAGCATGCTGACGATGAGAACGGGCAACCAGTTTCGGCCGAGCTTCCTTCCCAAACGCCTTAATCCACCATCGCCTTCCATGACTGCCATTTCAGCCTGCTCTTTCCACTTTCATCTGACAGCGCATCGAAATCTCATAGGCCAGCTTCATGACAGAGATTCATCATCGCGCATTTTCCACAACGTATATGCGCAAAATCGACGCCGCAATCGCTGCCGCCGCCGCACCCCGGTCAAGCGGTCCTGTTTCACTTGAATTCTGGCAATGGATGTGAACTCATTGGCGTCGAGTTGCCTTTACACAACAACAGCCGGAGGAAACCATGGGCGAAGAAACGAAGAAGCGGACGGTCGAGATCACCATAAGCGGCAAACTGCGCAGCTTCGACATCGACGATCCGGTTCTTCCTGACTGGGTTGAGGAAAAGAAGCTTTCCGCCGGCGATTTTCCCTACGACAAGAAGATGAAGCGGGAGGACTACGACAGCGCCCTCGAAGCGTTGCAGGTGGAGCTGGTCAAGGTGCAGTTCTGGCTGCAGGCCACCGGAAAAAGGGTCATGGCGGTTTTCGAGGGCCGCGATGCGGCGGGCAAGGGCGGCGCGATCTTCGCGACCCGCGCCTATCTCAACCCCCGCTATGCCCGCGTGGTGGCGCTGACCAAACCGACGGAAACCGAACGCGGCCAATGGTATTTCCAGCGCTATATCTCGCATTTTCCGACCGCCGGCGAATTCGTTCTCTTCGACCGCTCCTGGTATAACCGCGCAGGCGTAGAGCCGGTCATGGGTTTCTGCACGCCGGAGGAACACAAGCGTTTCCTCAAGGAGACGCCGCGCCTGGAAAAGATGCTGGTCCATGAGGACGTTCATCTGTTCAAATTCTGGCTCGACATCGGCCGCGAAACGCAGATCGAACGCTTCCATGACCGCCGCCACAGCCCGCTGAAATGCTGGAAGCTTTCGGATATGGACATAGCCGCGCTGACGAAATGGGACGACTACACGCAAAAACGCGACGAAATGTTGGAAAAGACCCACACCGACGCCGCCCCCTGGACGGTGGTGCGCGCCAACGACAAGCGCCGCGCGCGGGTAAACCTCATCCGCCACATTCTTCTTGCGCTCGACTATGAGGGCAAGGACAAAAAGGCAATCGGCGAAATCGACGACAAGATTCTGGGATCTGGGCCGGATTTTCTCAAATAGGACCGGAAGACGCTGACAGGCGCCTCCACTCGAGACGCCTGTTTTCCCTTACTGGCCCGGCAGAATGCGCACGGAATAAAGATTGACCGGGCGGCCGCTGCCATCGATGTCGCTGTTGATGAAGATCCTGCCCGGCGCATTGGGGGCGAGAGATCGCTCGAATGTCGTGTTCAGCAGCATGTCCGCGCGCTCGGCCGTGGCGGTGAAGCGGTGGCGGGAGCAATCGCCCAATGTCGCGAAATCGCAGGCGACGGACACCTGGGTCTGCCGGTCGCTGGAGGATTGCAGCGTGATCGAAATGGTCGAGGACTTGCCCGCCATATCCCGCATCACCTCCACCGGAACCTCGACGCTGACGGCGCCATCCTGCGAGACACTCCTCGAGGTCACCTTTATCGCCTTGCCGGCGGGTGTGGCGATGTTTTCGACATTGGCGCGCGGGCCGGCCGAAACACCGGAACTGCCACGCTCCGCATTGAAGACTTCCACCCAGTCATCGGAAAAACCACGGCCGGCGGAAAGGCTCGGCGCGGGCTCCGTCCCGTTGAAATCCTCCGCCTGCACCTGCGCAGGCGGATTGGGCACGCTGGTATCGCGCTGCTCCGGCGACAGCAGGAGGCCGGAGGAATAGACCCACCAGGCGCCGAAACCGATAAAGGCCAGAAGCGTCACGTAGATGAAAAGCCGGGCGAAAAGCCCGCGGCGCTTGCGGCGGCCAACCGCGCCTTCCGGCCGGAAGGCAAGTGAGGAGTCGCCCGCGCGGGAGCCTCTCTTCGGCTGCTTGCCATTGCGCTGCCCCGCACTCAGCGGCTCCGGAGCAGCGGCAGCGCCCGGCCGCACATCGCGCGTTTCGCCACGCAGCTCCGGCTCAACACCCATATCGCCGTGGTGGGGCGGCTGCGAAACGGGATCGACGGAGTGATCGTCCTGCGCCGGACTTTCCGGTGCGGGCGGGCGCAATTGCTGCTCCACCCTGTCCAGAAGCCGGTTGCGCTCTTCATTCTCGATCTGGTGGATCAGCCCTTCAAGCCGCTGGCGCTGCTGGGAGACAACCTGCGGATCGTCTATGCCCTGCTTGCGCAGGCCCGCTTCCAGTGCCTGGCGGGAGGATTGGTAAATCCGTGCACGAACTTCGGCGTTCGATCTGTCCGATTTTTCCAGAGCATTTCTGATTGCCGTTTCCAGTCCGCTCACGACCGATCCTTGTTCTATTGCGCTTTGCAAAAAATATGCGGCGCTGCGCCATGGGTTCACGATTCGGTAACGGCTATACCGCCCCTCCGCAAGCATCGTTTGTGATAAAGACCGGATTGCCTTGGGGAAAATCAATTCATTGTGGCGCTACGAACGCAGATTCGAGAGGCGAATGCCACGCTGTTTTCGCTTTCAATCTGCTGCTGAACGCGATATTGACTTACGTGCGCGTAAACGTAATTCGTGGGAGGAGACATGCTACCGTCCGTGCTGAAAGACAATCTGCGTCTTCCGGTCATAGCATCACCGCTATTCATCATTTCACATCCGCAGCTGACGCTAGCGCAGTGCAAGGCCGGCGTCATCGGCGCTTTCCCGGCGCTCAATGCAAGGCCCGAAAGCCAGCTCGACGAGTGGCTGGCAATGATCACCGAGGAGCTTGACGCTCACAACCGGGCCAATCCCGAGCGCCCGGCGGCGCCCTTCGCGGTCAACCAGATCGTGCACATGTCCAACCGGCGGCTGGAGCACGATCTCGGCCTTTGCGTGAAATACAAGGTGCCGGTGGTGATTTCTTCGCTTGGCGCGGTGCCGGAGGTCAATGCGGCCGTGCATTCCTATGGCGGCATCGTGCTGCATGACGTCATCAACGACCGCCATGCCCGCTCCGCCATTCGCAAGGGCGCGGATGGGCTCATCGCGGTGGCGACGGGTGCCGGCGGACATGCTGGCACGCTTTCGCCCTTCGCCCTCGTGCAGGAAATCCGCGAATGGTTCGACGGCCCGCTGCTGCTGGCCGGCGCCATCGCCAATGGCGGCTCCATTCTCGCGGCGCAGGCTATGGGCGCGGATATGGCCTATATCGGCTCCCCCTTCATCGCCACCGAGGAAGCGCGCGCTTCCGAAGGCTACAAGCAGGCGATTGTGGACGCGCAGGCCAAGGATATCGTCTATTCGAACTATTTCACGGGCGTACACGGAAACTACCTGAAAAGCTCGATCGTCGCCTCCGGCATGGACCCCGACAATCTGCCCGAAGCCGATCCTTCGAAAATGGACTTCGAAACGGTCTCCGGCGGCGCCAAGGCCTGGAAAGACATATGGGGCGCGGGGCAAGGCATCGGCGCCGTCAAGGCGGTGGAACCGGTGGCGGCGCTCGTCGATCGCCTGGCAAATGAATATGAAACGGCCAAAAAGCGCATCTGCGGGAAAGGCTGAAGTCTCCGGCAAACAATGGACAGGCAAAGCTTTTTGCGGAAATTTCAAAACCAGCACATTCAAGGCTTGAAATCCGTCAACATTGCCTGTATCAGCCCGCCATGAAGCTGATCCGCAACAAACGGGTCACAATCGGGCCGCTTTAGCTCAGTTGGTAGAGCACGTCATTCGTAATGACGGGGTCACGTGTTCGAGTCACGTAAGCGGCACCATTTTTCCCAAATCCCAATCAACTTCAAAATTGCCAATCATTGCCTTGGGCGGCCTTATGGAGCGTCGTCGCAACGCGATGGCCCTCGATATGACATCTCTATCTTGCCGCTGAATTGAGCCGCCGCTTGCCTGTTCAGGTCCGGTTAAGAGCGCTTACCTCAGGGTATTCGCCAATGGAACCGCGGACTTCATCACGCGTTTGAGTCCGTTATTGGGAGCAGAAATCATGAAGCTATTGAGCGCAGCAATTTGTCTGGTGTCGCTAGGCGTTCTGACCGGATGCGTCGATGATCCCGGCTATCGCACGGGGGGCTACTATACGACCGGTGTGTACTATCGGTCCTATGACCGCGACCGTTACTACCGGGATTACGACCGCCGTTACTGGGGAGAACGAAGAGAGTGGCGGGATCGACGCGACAGGGACCGGGGCCAGGACCGGAGCGTAAGCGAATGGCGCAATCGGCCACAGCCGCCACAGCCCCGGACGGAGCCTAGCAGCGGAGGTCGCCGCGATGTACGCAATGCACCGGTCATATTGCCGAATGGTCGGGCAATTTATCCGGACTGACCGAAGCGATCGGCTTTCTCAGCCCTATCACAGATTCTGATAGTCTGTGTTTTCCCTTGTATTATCAAGGCGGCGGTGCTTTTGCGGCTACGGCGAACTCACCGCCCAGGCTTTTGCGGCCTCCGAAAATTAAACCCGACGCCTGTTAGTCACCGTAAAAGACGGTCACTTGAAACCAAACCGCCCACCACACGTTCTCCGGCAGTCATAAACAACTGGAAAGCCTGTCATCGTGGACGTCATTCGTATCCTGATCGCCATCATCCTTCCGCCCGTCGGTGTGTTTCTTCAGGTCGGGCTCGGCCTGCATTTCTGGCTGAATATTCTCCTGACGCTGTGCGGTTATGTTCCCGGCATTATCCACGCGATCTGGGTGATACTGCGGAGGTGACATGCTCTCACCGGCGATGGGACGTCCGCAACATTTTAGTACGTTATTAAATTCTCATTGGCTGCTGGAACCTCGTCTTCTCCCTCACGTTATGGTGATGACACCAGCCAAGGAGAAAATCATGAACCAGATCATCTACATCGTCGGCCTCGTCGTCATCGTTCTGGCGATCCTGTCGTTTTTCGGCTTCCGCTGATCCCCGTTGTCAATTCGATCGCTTGCGCATATCCTAAGCAGCAGTGACACACGACTGCGTTCATGGGTTGCTTCGCTGTCGGGTGTATTTCGGGATCGCGTTGCTCTGGGAGGTGCACGATGAAGAACGAGAGATGGACAGAGCCTGTCGAGGTCAATCTCGAGGCGAATGGCAAGAGTGTCATCGCCGGCCCCTTCGAAGCGTTGACATTATTGACCGAAGGCTGGCCCAAAATTGGCGGATTGAGCTTCGTGAGAGCGAGAAGCGCCTGCCGTGCCGCCCTTGACGGACGTAAATCGCCCGAAGAAGCACGCAAGTGCTTCACCGACGCGGTTTCCGAGATGCAGAAAAACCCGCATTGACGCACCCAAAAGAAAACGGCTCCTGAAAAGGAGCCGTTCTTTTATTTGCGACGCTTTCGGTGATCAAACAGCCGGAAGCGCTTTTTCCCTGGGCCTTACATCCAATAGGGTGCGACGCCGTAATAATCATAGACCTTGCGGTCCTTGGCGTTCAGCAGGTCGTTATCATCGAGATTGGCGAAATGCGGCGCATTTTCGATCTCTTCCTTGGTGAGATCGATGCGGTAGCCGTCGAGTTCTTCGTCGTAATGCAGCTTTTCCCAGGGCAGCGGATAATAGTCGTCGCCGATGCCGAGGAAGCCGCCAAAGCTCAACACCGCATAGGCCACGCGCCCGCCGCGCTTTTCCAGAATGATGCGCTGGATCGAGCCGATATGCTTGCTGTCGGCGCCGTAAACACGGGTGCCTTCCACCTTGTCGCTGGCGATCAGGCTCGGCGTATCCTTGACATAGGGGTCCTGTCCGGCGCGGGGTTCCTGATGCATCATGTGCCTTTCCTCCTTGATTTTCCTCGTTTGTGTCACGTCTGGTAAACCCCTCGACGGACAATTCGTTCCGCGGCGTTTCAGGCGCTTCGGCGGGAATTTTTTTGAAGGAGAATGGAACGAAAACGCGTCTTTATTGGCGGATTTTCTGCCAGACGGAGGGAGAAACACCCACCATCTTGCGAAAGACGCGGGAGAAATGCGCCTGATCCGAAAACCCGGCGGCAATGGCGATGTCGGTCAGCGCCATGTCGGTCCGCATCATCAGTTCCTTGACGCGATCGATGCGCGCCTGCATCTGCCATTGGTGGGGCGGCACGCCGGTGGAGGCCTTGAAGGCGTGGCTGAAATGCGATTGCGACAGGTTGGTGAGTTCCGCCAGCTCCTCCAGCCGGATCGACCGCAGGCAATGTTCGCGGATGTAATCCGTCGCCGCCCTCAACTGCCAGGCGGCGAGCTTGCTGCGTTTTTTGACCGGCTCCCGTTTCACTTTCAGGAAATCCGTCAATAGCGCCAGCACGAGGCTTTCGCCATAAAGGTCATGCAGCGGATCGGGATTATCGCATTCGGCGGCAATCAGTCGCGCCAGCGCCAGCAGGCGCTCATCCTCGAACATCAGATGCGGATCGAGCAGGCTGTGCGGATCGAAGCCCTGCACCAGCCGGGCACCCAGCAATCCCGCATCGAAATGCAGATCGAGGTGGCGCACGAAGGAGACGTTGCTCAGTTCGGCATGCACATCCAGATCGGCGGGCACGAAGGAAATACGGTTCGCCTTGGACGAGCCGTAATTGTCGCGGCGGCAGCGGTTCATCATGAACCGGCCGTCATCCGTCCCGTCCATATCCAGCAGGAAAACGAAGCGCGGATCCTTGCCGACATAACGGCCGCCCGCCTTCGGGGCGCAACGCACATCCCAGAGATCGGCGACGATGCCGTTCCACACCCGCGAGCGCGGCCCGCCAATGACGGCAAAGCCCTCGATCTCATTTTCCATCCGCACGCGGAAAGCCATGGCCTCTCGATCCCGCAGGGCGCCATGGCGCCACTATAAACATGATAAATCTATTCATGTTTATAGTGGCAAACTGCTTTCCCCGCAACTGCCGGCCTTCGGCCAGGCCTTACCACTTCTTGGAAAGCTTGAAGGTGATTGTGCGGCTATCGCCCCAGCCGCAGACGGAGACGCCGGCGCAGCTCTTCACATATTCCTTGTCGAAGACATTGGCGACGTTGATCGATGCGGTCCAGTCGTTCTTCTCGTAGCGGATTGCGGCGTCGAAGACGGCGGCATCCGGAACGCGCAGCGTATTTGCCTCATCCGCCCAGGACTTGCCCTGATACCGTACGCCGCCGCCGAGGCTGAGGCCTTCCAGCGCGTCCGTGGTAAAGGCATAGTCCAGCCACAGCGAGGCGGTGTGGGCGGGCACGATCCATGGCGATTTGCCGATAAGGTTCGGATTGGCGTCGCGGGTAATCTCCAGATCCGTATAGGAATAGGAGGCGAGCGCCTTCCAGTTCTCGCTGAGATTGGCCTTGGCCTCCAGCTCGAAGCCGGTGGATTCCACCTGCCCGAACTGACCGCTCGTGGTCACGCCGCCGGCCGTATAGGAAACGATGGCATTGTCCTTGACCAGCTTGAAGACCGAGGCGGTGACACTGCCGTCGAAGAAGGTCGGCTCATATTTGATACCGGCCTCGAACTGGTGTCCCTCTTCCGGCGAAGCGGGAGTACCATCCGCAAGCGTATCGATAAGCGGATTGAAGAAAGTGGCGGCCGATACATAGGGTGTCAGGCCATTGTCGAATTCATAGGCGAGACCGGCGCGGCCGCTCAGCGCATCGTCATTCGAGCGGCGGGAGAGGCCCGCCGGCAGCCTGTTGTTCAGTTCCGTATCCACATAGTCGTAACGGCCGTTCAGCGTGACCAGCCAGCCATCGCCGAAGCGCAGCTGGTCCTGCGCGTAGATGCCGATCTGCTGCTGGGTCACGATATTGTCGGCATAAACGAAATTCGTTCCCTGCGTCGAGCCATAGACCGGGTTGAGCGCACCGATTGCATTCGATCCGCAGCAGGCCTGCACCTGGTCCAGCCGGTAATATTTATAGTCGAGACCGAAGAGCAGCGAATGGTTGACCGCGCCGGTATCGAACTGGCCTTCGACCCGGTTATCCACGCCGAAACTGTCGACTTTCGACACGCCATCGTAACCGAAGCGGGTCAGCATATAGTCGTTGGTGGTGGCATCGAGGATCGGCTGGCCGTTTGCATCTGTATTGGCCCAGCCGCCGGCATAGGGTCCGGTTTCGTGCTTGTAGAGGTGGCCATAACGGGCGTTCTGGCTGATCTTCCAGCCATTGTCGAATTCATGGCTGACCTCGTAACCCACCATGGACTGGTAGACGCGGCCATTGTCGATATCCGGCTCGCCATAAAAGGCCTTGCGGTCGAGCTTGCCGAAGGGCGCGTCGACCACCGTGCCGACATAGGGCAGGAAACCGTTGCCGATATGAACCTGATCGAGCGCCGAGAAATAGCCGTAAAGCGTGGCACTCGTCTGCGCGTCTGGCTCGAAGGTGATCTGCGGCATGATGAAGCCGCGCAAATCCTCGGAATAATCGGTGTAATTGTCGCCGCCGGAGACCTTGCCGGTGACGCGGTATTTCCACACGCCTTCACCATCGACCTTGTCGCCGAGATCGAAGCCGAAGAAGGCATTGCCGAAATTATTGATGCCGATTTCCGTTTCGCGCACCGGCTCATCCTGCGTGCGCTTGCGGACCATCTGCACGATACCGCCGGGATTGGCGCCGCCATAAAGCACCGAGGCGGGGCCTTTCAGAACTTCCACGCGCTCCAGACCGTAGGCATCCATCTGGAAACCGCCGAAACCGTAGCTGAACAGGTTCAGACCATCCAGAAACACGCCGGTCTGGGTGGCCTGAAAACCGCGAATGTAAATCCAGTCCGTATCCGGGTCCGTGCCGAAGGGCTCCGCCGTCACACCGGGGGTATAACGCAGTACCTCGTCGATTTTCGTCACCGCGCCGCGGTCATCCATTTCCTGGCGGCCGACGACCGATACGGATTGCGGAATATCCCTGGTTTCCGTCTCGGTTTTCGAACCGGTCGCGCTTTTCTTCGCGACATAACCCCGGACCGGACCTGTCGCGTTTTCTGCGCCCTGCCCTTCAACGGTAATCTGCTGCAGAACGGTCGTGTCCTGCGCGTGGCCCATCGCTGGCGCCAGCAAAACAACGGCGGCCGTGCCCAAAGCCAGACGGCTCAAAAACATCCCATGCAAATTTTTCAAGATATGCCCCGAAACAGATCGCGGCCGATGTCCAAATTCGACAGGCCGCGGCACCTCAATTAAGCTGAGTATTTACATCAGGATTAAGGCAGGATGCTTGTCGTTTTCTGGCGGGATTTGAAGCTTATTGGCCTCTCGCACAGTTTTGCGCCCGTCATTTATCGGATAGGGCTTCGATATCAGCCCTTGCGCCGGCCGATCCTTGCAAGCTGCATGACCGGAAGCATGCCGATGACGACGATTGCCAGCGCTGCGATTGCCGCTTCCTCATAGGTGCCGCGCGCCGCTTCGCCATAAAGATGGGTAGCGAAGGTTTCGAAATTCAGCGGCCTCAACAGAAGCGTGGCGGGAAGCTCCTTGACGCAATCGACGAAGATCAGCAGCGCCGCTGCCGCAAGCGACGCCTTGGATAGCGGCAGATGAATCTGGCGGAATGTCTGCGTCGCGGATCGCCCGAGCGTTCGCGAGGCGTGATCGAAGGATTGCGGTATGCGGCTGAGGCCGGCATCCACACCGCCCGCCGCAATGGTGAGGAAACGCGCCGAATAGGCATAAATCAGCGCGGCACCGCTGCCGATGAAGATGAGGCCGGTAGAGATGCCGAACCAGTCACGCATGGTCTGGTCGACAAACCGGTCGAAGCCGCCGAGCGCGATCAGCACGCCGATGGCGATGACCGTGCCGGGGGCCGCATATCCGACCGTCGAAAGCCGGTAGGACCAGAGCGATAGACGTCCCGGTGCAAGGCGCATGGCGTAAGCAACCGCAAGGCCGAGGATAAGGGTGATAACCGTCGCCAGTCCGGCAAAGACGATGGTATTCAGAGCCTCCTCGGCAAAGCGGGCGGAGAGGCCGCTGAAACGGAACCGTTTCCATGCCTCGATGACGAGATAGCTGGCCGGCGCCACAAAGCCGATCAGGACCGGCAGGCCGCCGAGTACGAAAGCGGCCCAGCCCTTCAGGCCGTTGAGCCGCAGCGGCTCCAGTTCCCTGCTTTTCTGCGCCGAAACCGCATAACGCTGCTTGCGCCGCGCCCAGCGCTCGAGCGCCACAAGGGCGACGACGATGAACAGCATGGAGAGCGCGATCTGCGCCGCACCCGGCAGGTCTGATTTCGTGACCCAGGTGGTGTAGACGGAAACGGTGAGCGTGCGGACGCCGAGGAATTCCGATGCGCCTATATCGTTCAGCGCTTCCATCAGGGCAAGACTGACGCCGACCGCAATCGCCGGGCGCGCCAGCGGCACTGCCACCTTGAAGAAAGCTGCGCGTCTGGAAACGCCGAGCGTGCGTGCCGCTTCCAGCAGGTTGCCCGCCTGCGTCAGGAACATGGCGCGCACGGGAATATAGACATAGGGAAACAGCACGAAGCCGAGAAGGACGATGCAGCCCGTCATGGACCTTATGTCCGGCAGACGAAATTCGCGCGGACTGGAATAACCGAGCAGCCAGCGGATCGCGCCCTGCACCGGTCCGATGGGATGCAGAATATCCAGATAGGCGTAAGCGACGATATAGGTGGGCATGGCCAGCGGCAGCAGCAGCGCCCATTCCAATATTTTGCGGCCGGGAAAATCATAGGCGGTGACCAGCCAGGCGGCATAGGTTCCGACGACACCGGCCAGCAGCCCGACGCCGGCGAGAAGGATCGCCGTATCCGGAAGCGCCGTCCAGAGCACGGTCGAGCCGAGATGCGCCCACAGGCCTTCAGAACCCTGCAACGCCTGCGATACAAGCGCCAGAACCGGCACCATGGCGCCGCAGACCGCCAGCACGGAAAGGCACAGCCACCAGAAGGAGGATGAAAACCTAGCTCGGGCACGAGGTGTCAATGGCTGGATGGCGTCTGGATTCATGTGCTTCTAGAAAATACGCGGAAAGGCGCCCGCAAATGCGAACGCCTTCCACCATGTTATCGCTGATTGGCCCTTACTTGTCGAAACCGACCTTGTCGACCAGCTCGCTCGCCTGCTTGCGGTGCGAGACGATTTCCGTCAGCGGCTTGTTGTCGATCTTCAGCGTGCCGAAGGAAGCGATGATCTCGTTGAGAGCCGCACCCTGCTTGACCGGATATTCGTAGTTGGCTTCAGCGTAGATCTTCTGGGCTTCGTCGGAGACGAGATATTCAAGCAGCTTGACGGCTTCCGCCTTGTTCGGTGCATTCTTGGCCACAGCTGCGCCGCTGATATTGACCTGCGTGCCGCCATTCTTGAAGGTCGGAAGAACGACCTTGATGGCGTCGCCCCACTTCACCTGCTCCTCGCCGCCCTTGCCCGAGCGCATCAGGCCGACATAATAGGAGTTGGCGATGCCGATATCGCAAATGCCGCCAAGGATGTCCTTGGCAACGTCGCGGTCGCCGCCGCCTGCCTTGCGGGCGAGGTTTTCCTTGACGCCGGCAAGCCACTTTTCGGTGTCCGCAGCGCCGTAATGGGCGATGTAATCGGCAAAGAGCGCCGTGTTATAGGGGTGCTGGCCGGCGCGAATGCAGACCTTGCCCTTCCACTTCGCATCCGCCAGATCTTCATAGTTGAAGGAGGCGAGGTCGACATCCTTCGCCGCATAAAGAACGCGGGCGCGCATGGAGAGCGCGAACCAATGGCCCTTGGCGTCGCGAAGTTCAGCCGGGATAGCCTTGGTCAGGGTTTCGGATTCGACCGCCTGGGTGACGCCCTTTTCAGCGAGATCGACGAGGTTGCCGGCATCCACCGTCATCAGAACGTCGGCAGGCGAGCTTGCGCCCTCGCTCAGAACGCGCTCGGCAAGACCGTCCTTCAGGAACACGGTGTTGACCTTGACGCCGCTCGAGGCGGTGAAGGATTCCAGCAGCGGCTGGATCAGGCCCGGTTCGCGGGTGGTGTAGATGTTGAGTTCCGCAGCGCTGGCCGTTCCGGCTGCAAAGGCAACCGTGCTGGCAAGCAGGGCAAATCTGGTAAATTTCGTCATGTTTTGTCTCCCTCTCCGATAGCGGCAATATAGAGGGAGCAGACATCATACATGATGACCCAAATCAAGTTTTATTTCTCTGTTTTTCGCGCGGATTCGATCACCAAGAGTTGAAAATGGAGCGGAAATAAACATACAAATCCGCTCACTCAACTTGCAGTAAATATCAGCACTCCCTTGGGATCGATACCGAAGCGCACCGCCGTCGTCCGGGCGGGTGTGCGCTGCATCGTCCTGACACGCAGATCGGCCGACAGTCCAGGCACGGCTATGCCAAGCTGCTCGATCTCCCCGAGGAACACACGGCTCGATATTTCGCCGGCAATTCCTTCTTTCGCCGCACCGTCCTCGATGATCGAAATCGCATTTGGGCGAACATAGGCAACGGCAGCGAGACCGTCAGGCAGATCGGACGCATCGCCCAGAAGGCCGAGCGGCGTTTCGACGCGGCCCTGTCTTACCCGGCCTTCGATTTTGTTGAAGGCACAGAAAAAATCGGCAGCATAACGGGTTTTGGGATGATCGTGGATTTCGTAACCCGTGCCGCTCTGCACGATGCGCCCGCGCTGCATCAGAACCACACGGTCGCCTGCGGAAAGCGCCTCTTCCGGATCATGCGTCACCATGATCGCCGTCGTGCCCAGTTGCCGCAACAGGCCGAGCGTTTCCTCTCGCACGCTGTCTCGCAGTCCCCTGTCCAGATTGGAAAAGGGTTCGTCCATCAGAAGCAGGCCGGGCTGCGGGGCAAGCGCGCGGGCAAGCGCCACACGCTGCTGCTCGCCGCCCGAAAGCGTATGTGGATAACGTTTCGCCAGTTCCTGCAGGTGGACATGTTCGATCATCTCGGCGGCGCGGCGGCGGGCTTCCACCTTCGGCAAAGACCGAAGACCGAACATGACATTCTGCTCGACGGTGAGATGCGGAAACAGCGCATAATCCTGAAAGACAAAACCGATATTGCGCTTTTCCGGCTCGATGAAAACAGCGGGACCGGCAACGACAGCCCCGTTCAGCGAAACGCTGCCATGGTCCGGCGTCTCCACGCCCGCCACGATGCGCAGCAGGGTTGATTTTCCACAGCCGGAGCGTCCCACCAGACAAATGATTTCGCCGCGTTCGACGGAAAGATCGATATCGGACAGCACTTCCGTATCGCCGAATCTCTTCCCGACCGATTTCAGTTCAAGCGCTGCCCTGCCTGCCATTTCCAATCCTGCCCTGCTTTGCGAATTATGTTGATCGCTCAAATCAGGATTAAAGTCAAAAATGCCGGGCAAAAATGCTTTTCCCTTCACGAGTTGGCGAGATGTGCGGCAGCAATATTGACGTTTACGTTAGAGTTAAATAGGCTTTGCCGACGAGATGGACGTCAAGGGATTACGCGTCTATCATTCGTCACCGGGGAGCGAGAGGAGCGGTCGATCCGGTGACGCCACAGGGAGTTCCCTCAACCCGGCCGATTGAGCCGGCTGAATGCGGGAGCTTCGTGAACATCAGGCAGCCGAAAGCGCCCTTCACGCGTTTCAAGGAATGCGCGGCGCGACAAAGACTCTGGGAGGAGAAGCATGAGTGAACTGTCCCTGGGACACCCGGAAAATGTCAGCGCAGAGAAGCGCTGGCTGGCATCCTATCCGCCGGGCGTACCTTCCGAAATCCCCGCATCCGCCCATGCCTCCCTTGTCGAACTTCTCGAAAAGAGCTGTGCGCAATTTGCCGACCGCAAGGCCTTTTCCAGCATGGGAAAGTCCCTGACCTATCGGGAACTGGACGCTGAAACCCGCGCAGTCGCTGCCTGGCTGCAATCCAGAGGGCTGGAAAAAGGCGACCGGGTTGCCGTGATGATGCCGAATATCCTGCAAAATCCCGTCGCGGTATACGGGATCCTGCGGGCGGGCATGATCGTGGTCAATGTCAATCCGCTTTACACACCGCGCGAGCTGGAACATCAGCTCAAGGATTCCGGCGCAAAGGCGATCTTCGTTCTGGAAAACTTCGCCCATGTGGCCCAGCAGGCGGTGCCGAAAACCGCGGTGCGGCATGTGGTCGTCGCGGCGATGGGCGATCTCCTCGGCCTGAAGGGACATATCGTCAATCTGGTAGTTCGCAAGGTCAAGAAACTGGTGCCCGCCTACACCATCCCCGGTTCCATCAGCTTCAAGGCCATGCTGAAGGAAGGTCAGGGATTTTCGCTGAAGCCGGTCAGCCTTACGGCGCAGGACATCGCCTTCCTGCAATATACCGGCGGCACAACCGGCGTATCCAAGGGTGCGGTTCTCACCCATGCCAATCTTCTGGCCAACAAGCTTCAGATCAGCCTGTGGCTGGACGCCGCTTTCAATGGCCGAAAGGACCGCCCGGAAGTTCTCAACTTCATCTGCGCGCTGCCGCTCTGCCACATCTTCGCATTGACGGTGAATTCGCTGATGGGCATTGCGCTCGGCGGTCATAATCTGTTGATCGCCAATCCGCGCGATATTCCCGGCTTCGTAAAGGAGCTGACGCATTATCAGCCGCATATTTTCCCCGGCATCAACACGCTTTTCAACGCGCTGATGAACAATGAGGATTTCCGCAAGCTCGATCTGTCTTCACTTATTCTGGTTCTCGGCGGCGGCATGGCCGTGCAAAGGCCCGTTGCGGAGCGCTGGCTTTCCATCGTCGGTTGCCCGATTGCCGAAGGTTACGGTCTTTCCGAGACATCGCCCGTTGCAACGGTCAATCGTCTCGATTCGACGGAATTCAGTGGCACCATCGGTCTGCCGATTTCCTCGACGGAAATCGATATTCGCGACGAGGACGGTAACAGCCTGCCAACAGGCGAAGTCGGCGAGATCTGCATTCGCGGGCCGCAGGTCATGGCAGGCTATTGGCAGCGGCCGGATGAAACCGCAAAAGCCATGACCGCCGACGGCTTCTTCCGTTCCGGCGACATGGGTTTCATGGACGAGCGCGGTTACACCAAGATCGTCGACCGCAAGAAGGACATGATCCTCGTTTCCGGTTTCAACGTCTATCCGAACGAAGTAGAGGAAGTGGCCGCCAGCCATCCGGGCGTGCTGGAATGCGCCGCCATCGGTGTTCCGGACGAACATTCCGGCGAAACCGTCAAACTTTTCGTGGTCAAAAAGGACCAGTCGCTCACGGAAGCGGAGCTCAAGGCCTTCTGCGCCAAGAACCTGACGAACTACAAAAGGCCGAAAATCATCGAGTTCCGCACCGAGTTGCCGAAATCGAATGTCGGCAAAATCTTGCGGCGCGAATTGCGCAATCTGAACTGATTGTCTCGCGCAATGGGGAGAGCCGGGCGACCGGCTCTTTCTTTCATCCCGGCCCTTTTCTTTTATCAAAGTCGCCTTGATTTGGCCGCCTGAAAAAGAATAGTTTCCTCATCCTTCCACGGAAGCCGAGGAGCACAAGATGCAGGCCACCATCGAAAAACTGAAAGCAACGGCGAGCAGCACAGCCGCAACCGATCTTCGCGCCGCCTTTGCGGCCGACGACAAGAGATTCAGCCGTTTCAGCGCCAAATTCGATGACCTGCTGATGGACTATTCCAAATGCGCCGTGAATGAGGAAATCGTCACGCTTCTCGAACAGCTCGCACGCGAAGGCGGTGTCGAGGCCAAGCGCGAGGAGATGTTCTCGGGCAAGGCAATCAACTTCACCGAAGACCGCGCCGTGCTGCATACCGCGCTGCGCAACCGTTCCAATACGCCGGTTCTCGTGGACGGCAAGGATGTGATGCCCGATGTGAACGCCGTTCTTACCGCCATGGGCAAGTTTGCCGATGCGATCCGCTCCGGCTCTCTCAAGGGTGCGACCGGCAAGAAGATCACCGACGTCATCAATATCGGCATTGGCGGTTCCGATCTCGGCCCTGTCATGGCGACGCTGGCGCTCGCGCCTTTCCATGACGGCCCGCGCGCGCATTTCGTCTCGAACATCGATGCCGCCCATATCGCCGACACGCTGAAGCTCGTCGACCCGGAAACCTCGCTGTTCATCGTCGCGTCGAAGACCTTCACCACCATCGAGACGATGACGAACGCCGCCACTGCGCGCCGTTTCATCGCCGAGAAACTGGGTGAGGCAGCTGTCAAGCATCACTTCGCCGCCGTTTCCACCGCACTGGAAAAGGTTGCCGCCTTCGGCATCGAAAGCGACCGCATCTTCGGTTTCTGGGACTGGGTTGGCGGACGTTATTCGATCTGGTCGGCCATCGGCCTGCCGCTGATGATCGCCATCGGGCCAGATAATTTCGGCAAGTTCCTGGATGGTGCGCATGCCATGGACAGGCATTTCCGCGAAGCGCCGATCCGTGAAAATCTGCCGATGCTGCTCGGCCTCATCGGTTTTTATAACCGCAACGTGCTGAATTATCCAACCCGGGCGATCCTGCCCTATGACCAGCGGCTCTCGCGTTTCCCGGCCTATTTGCAGCAGCTCGACATGGAATCGAACGGCAAGGGTGTGACCATCGACGGCACGCCCGTCGAAGGCCAGTCCGGCCCGGTCGTCTGGGGCGAGCCAGGCACCAACGGCCAGCACGCCTTCTACCAGCTCATCCACCAGGGCACGAGCGTCATTCCGGCGGAATTCATGATCGCCGCCAACGGTTTCGAGCCCGAACTGCGCCACCAGCACCAGCTTCTCATCGCCAATTGCCTGGCGCAATCGGAAGCGCTGATGAAGGGCCGCACGCTCGCCGAAGCGAAAGCCCAGCTCACCTCCAAGGGCATGGAAGACAAACTCGCCGATTTCATCGCGCCGCACCGCGTCTTCACCGGCAACCGCCCCTCCATCACCTTCGTCTACGACAAGCTGACGCCGTTCGCGCTCGGTCGCCTGATCGCGCTCTACGAGCACCGCGTTTTCGTCGAAGGCGTGCTGTTCCGCATCAACTCCTTCGACCAGTGGGGCGTGGAGCTTGGCAAGGAACTGGCGACAGGCCTGCTTCCCGTCGTGGAAGGCAAGGAAAGTGCAGCCGGCCATGACAGCTCCACCCAGGGTCTGGTGAAGGCGCTGTCGGGACTGGCGGGCTAAGGGGCGTTACGACCGTTATCTAAAAAGCCGGAGACACCTCCGGCTTTTTTATTGTGGTGGCTCAAATATAAAGCGCCGCCATCTTGCGCCACGCGCCCGCCCGGTGGGCGCGGCCATCCCAGACATGCATCTGGTGCCCCACCTGCTTGTCCGACAGAACCCGGCTCAGATGATGGTTGTTGTCCAGAAACGGATCGGCATCGCCGATGGTGAAGACCATGTCGATGCGGCGCAGGCTATCGAGTCGCCATGGGCAGTCTAGGCCCGGCAGGAAATGGCTCGGCATGTGGAAATAGACATCGTCGTCGTAATAACCATCGAACAGATCGCCGAAGGATTCCACCTTCATCGTCAGATCATAACGGCCGGAAAAGGCGACGAGCTTGCGAAAAAGATGCGGGTGGCGGAAGACGAGGCTGGCGGCCTGAAACGCACCCAGGCTGCAACCCTGCACGATCGTATCGCTATTCGGGTTTTTCTCGGCCATCAACGGCAGCACTTCGTTCAGAATATAGTCTTCGAAGGCGGCATGACGGCGAATGCGATCGGCGGGATGATGCCAGGCCGCGTAGAAGGTCTCTCTGGCAAGCCCCTCTATGCAATAGAGCTGAAGGTGGCCCGCCTCCAGCTTGTCGGCCAGACTGCCGACAAGACCAAGTTCCTCATATTCGAAGAAACGCCCGTCGCGGGTGGGAAACATCAGCACCTTGGCGCCGGAATGTCCGAATATTAGCAGCTCCATGTCGCGATGGAGCCTTTGACTATACCAACGGAGATATTCGCGTTTCATGGCACCTTGAAAAACCGTCTGACCTTGTCCTTATGGACCGCATCTTGCGATGCGCTGTCAGGGTAATCGAAATGCCCGGCGTCGAGGATGAATATTTCATTAAATTTTGATTTTGGCAGCGCATTGGCCACCGCGAACTGGCAGGGCGGCGCGACCGCCGGGTCGAAAAGCGCGGGCGCAACCAACATCGGCACTTTTATACGGGTGGCGGCACAGGCGGCGTCGAACAGGCGCAGCGTCTCAAGCAGGTTGGCATGGGTCTTCTGATAGGTTTGAACCGCATCCGCGCTGCCGACGGTGGGCAGCGTCAGCCAGAACGGCCGGTGTCCGAATGTCGGCACGACAAGATGGCCGCGGTCTATACGCTCGTCGAAAGGGATGGCCAGGGCACCGATACCGCCGCCGAAACTGATGCCGCTATAACCCACCTGCCCTTCCAGCCACGGATAAAGGCTGATGAGCGTGGAAACGGC
This sequence comes from Agrobacterium sp. 22-221-1, assembly GCF_053522445.1. NCBI lineage: Bacteria > Pseudomonadati > Pseudomonadota > Alphaproteobacteria > Hyphomicrobiales > Rhizobiaceae > Agrobacterium > Agrobacterium sp. 22-221-1. Next base: position 13,503 of record NZ_JBNWCL010000026.1, on the reverse strand, counting down.
AACCCACAGATCGTCGACGCAGCCGCCGATGATGTAATCGTCTTTCCTGTCGATATTATAGAGAACATGAAGCGCCGGGTCGGACGAAATCGGCGGACAGGCGCTCAGCGACAGCCCGCGAAAGCACGGAAACAGCACGGCCGTTTCTTCCACCGGCACGTCGAAATCGGGCTCCCCTCGCCCGCCATAACCATGGCCCACAACGAGGCCGCGACGCACCTGCCCTTCGCGCGGCAAAAGCAGCCACCCGCCGATGCGAAAACCGCCGGTGGAGGTGTAGGTCATATCGAGGACATGCCAGCGGGGGTCACTGAGCCTGCTCTTGCGCAGCACCGGCCGGGGATCCGTGGCGAGCGCGCGGCGATAGCGCTTTTTCCAGAAATCATCGAAGCCTGGCGGCGCTTCGGGCGGGGTGATGGCCAGCAGCTGCTCGCGCTGCATGCCATAGGTCGGGTCGAAATCGAAAGGATGGGACTTGGGAACGCTCATGCGATGCATGTTTCGTGAAAAAACAGCGGACACAAGCTTCATAATATCGAAATAACGGTTTTTTACGGTTCTAAAGCCGGGAAGAGTGTTGAACCACCTTTTCAAAATGGTTCAACCGTACCCATCACAAACCGATTTCATGCGCAAAGGGTGGGTTCGCGCCGGCCCGCGAGACCGTGACCGCAGCAGCCTTCGCGCCCAGCGCCAGAGCCTTCCTGATCTGGTCTTCCGTCAGCGAGGCAACCTGCGCCTTGGTCAGAAGGCCCTGCATTTTCAGCGAAGCAAGAATGCCGGCATCGAAGGTATCACCCGCGCCGACAGTGTCGACCACTTCCACCCGCTCAGAAGCCACTTCAACCTTGAGATTGGCGCTATACCCCACCGCGCCCTTGGCGCCACGGGTGACAACGACGAGTTTCGCACCATGGTGCAGCCAGTGGCGGGCAAGCGTGTCCTCATCACCTTCCAGACCGAACCAGGCAAGGTCTTCATCCGAGAATTTCACGATATCCGACATGGCCGCCATGCGGCGAATGCGGGCCATGTGGGACTGCTTGTCCTTGATGAAGCCGGGGCGAATATTCGGATCGAGCGAGATGACGCGGCTTTCGTGCTCGCGCGTCATCAGCGCCTCATAGGTGCTGCCGCAGGGCTCCGGGATGAGGCTGATCGCGCCGAAATGCAGCGCCTCGCAATCCGCGCCCAGCGCCGGAAGCTCCGCCTCGGTAATCATTCGGCCAGCGGTGTTTTCGTCATAGAAGGCATAGGTCGCATGGCCATCCACCAGCTTCACGAAGGCGATGGTGGTCGGCCGCGAAAGGGTGGCGCAATAGCTGAAGTCGACATTGCTGGCGCGCAGGGTTTCCCGCAGGATATCGCCCATCATGTCATCGGAAAGACCGGTGAAAAAGGCGGAGGGAACGCCGAGACGCCCCAGCGCAATCGCCGTGTTGAAGACCGCTCCGCCTGCATAGGGGGCAAAACCCGCCTCACCCAGCGTCGTCTGCCGGGGCAGCATGTCGATCAGGGCTTCACCACAACACAGGATCATTACGGTCCTCCTCAAAACAGCAAATCAAATGGACTTAAATCGATTTAGACGAAGATCGATCGGAAGGCCAGCCGCAAAACCGAGCTGGCCGCATCCGAAATTAAGATTGCGGCAATTCGCTGACACCACCGCGTTTTGCCGACCATGGCAGCGGGTTATCGAGGAAGGCTTCGACCTCCGAGAGGGTCTTTTCGTCGAACAGTTTTTCAGCCCGGGCAACGGCCAGAACATCGCGCCAGGTGGTCAGGTAATGCAGCTTGACATTGCCATTGGCGAAGCGCGCTTCGGCCTCTTCGAAGATGCCGTAATAAAACAGCGCGATGCCGTGATCGACAATGCCGCCCGCCGCACGGATGGCGTCGATGAAGGTGAACATCGAGCCGCCGGCCGTCGTCAGATCCTCGATGACGAGAACGCGTGCGCCTTCCGGCATATGGCCTTCGATCTGGGCGTTGCGGCCATGACCTTTCGGCTTCTTGCGGCAATAGATCATCGGCAGGCCGAGGCGCTCGGCAAGGAAAGCGGCGAAGGGAATGCCCGCCGTCTCGCCGCCTGCCACACAGTCGAACTTCTCGAAACCGGCCTCGCGCATCACCGCCGCCGCCGCAAAATCCATCGCTGCCGAGCGGATGCGCGGGAAGGAGATGAGCTTGCGCATATCGATGTAAACCGGGCTCTTCATGCCCGAAGCGAAGGTATAGGGGCTTTCGGAATTAAAGTGGACCGCCTTGATTTCCCACAACATCTTCGCAACCAGTTCCGCAACGACGGCGCGGTCAGTGAATGTGAAATGGTTCATAGGCGTTCTCCTTTTTCGGCCTTGGTTTTTCGCTCCGAAAACCCGGATCGGTTTTCGGAAAGCACAACGTCTCGGTTCAGCATTGCAGGTATCCGCAGGCGGCGCAGAAGGGCGAATGCCTGGGGACCATAACAAAACCGCCGGCAGTGCCGGCGGTTACTAAAAAATCAACTCACATCCCAATGGAGCGGGAACATCGGATCGAACACGGTGACCGGCCCGGCGCCCGTCTCGATTTTTTCAGGAAAGGCCACCGCTTCCTCGCGCTTGACCAGCGTGATGGTCTCCTCGTTCGGCGCAAGACCATACCAGGCCGGGCCGTTGAGCGATGCGAAGGCTTCCAGTTTATCGAGGGCGTTTTCATCCTCGAAGACATGGGCAAGGCAGCTCATGGTGTTGATCGAGGTATAGATGCCGGCGCAGCCGCAGGCGCATTCCTTCAGCGGGTCCACATGCGGCGCGGAATCCGTGCCGAGGAAGAAGCGTGCATCGCCCGAAGTCGCGGCAGCCCGCAGCGCCAGCCGGTGCTCCTCGCGCTTGGCGACGGGCAGGCAATAATAATGCGGCTTGATACCGCCGACCAGAATGGCATTGCGGTTGATGATGAGATGGTGGGTGGTAATGGAGCCGGCGATGTTGGCCTTGGACGACTTAATGTAATCCACGCCATCGCGGGTGGTGATATGCTCCATCGTCACCTTGAGTTCCGGCAGGCGCTGGCGCAGAGGCTCCAGAACCGTATCGATGAACACCTTCTCGCGGTCGAAAATATCGACTTCCGGCGTCGTCACCTCACCATGCACGCAAAGCGGCAGGCCGATCTTCGCCATGCGTTCCAGAACCGGCATGGCCTTGTTGAAATCGCGCACACCGCCATGGGAATTGGTGGTCGCACCCGCCGGGTAAAGCTTTACGGCAGTGATGAGGCCGCTTTTTTTGCCCTCTTCCACATCGTCGGCCTGCGTGTCCTCGGTGAGATAGAGGGTCATCAGCGGCTCGAAACGGTCACCGGCCGGAATTGCCTTGACGATGCGTTCGCGATAGGCGCGGGCATCGGCCGTGGTGACGACCGGCGGCACCAGGTTCGGCATGATGATGGCGCGGGCGAAATGGCGGCTCGTATCCCCGATCACCCCTTCCAGCATTGCCCCATCACGCAGGTGCAGGTGCCAGTCATCAGGGCGGCGCAGGGTGAGCGACTTCATCGGGATACCTCGGAGCATGACGGAATTGGCGCCCGCTTAGCATCTTTTGCCGCGGGAAAACAGCCGCCATAGTCCATCCGGCGGCTGTAAATGTCATTTTTTTAAAACATGCCTCAGATGTTGCCCGCTTCCGGCCCCCAGACATCGGTCATGGCGAAACCATCTGCCAGCGGATCAAACGGATCGAGACCCACCTGATGCAGGCCGAAGGTGAAGCCGCGCCCGGCAATGGTGGGGATGACAGCCGGGCGGCCGGCCACCTCGGTGACGGCGGAAAGGCCGACATCGAATTCCGAACCGATGATCGAGCGGGATTTATACTCGTCTCCCACCTTCACCTTGCCGCGCGCATAAAGCGTGGCGAGATTAGCGGAATTACCTGTGCCGCAGGGCGAGCGATCCGCTCGGCCCGGCCACATGGTGGTGCAGGTGCAGATGGAGCCATCCGCATCCACATCGCGGAACATGACATAGGCAACGCCGGAAATGGCCGGGATTTCCGGATGAACGACGGTCATTTCACGGTTGACCAGATCTTTCAGGATCATGCCCGCCGAGACCAGTTTGGCCGCATTGGCCTTTTCGATCGTCAGGCCAATCTGGCGGACATCGACGAGCGCATAAAAGATGCCACCATAGGAGATATCCATCGTCACCCTGCCCCATTCGGGCGTGTCGATGCTGACATCCAGCTCATGCACGAAGGACGGCACCATGGTCAGCTTGACCTTTTCGCAACGACCGTCGCGGCAGGTGGCCGTGGCCTTGACCAGACCGGCCGCCGTTTCGAGGACGATAACGGTTTCCGGCTCCTGCATTTCCACCATTCCGCTTTCCAGAAGCGCCGTCGTGGCGCAGATGGAATTGGAACCGGAGCTGGCATGCGCCTGATCCGGCTGGAGAATGACGAAAGCGGCATGCGCATCCGGGTGCTTCGGCGGCAGGAGAAGATTGACCGACCCCATCGGCGTGCCGCGCGGCTCCAGCGTCAGAAAGCGACGAAGCGCCTCACCCTGCGGATCGGTATTCATCCAGTGAAGCTGTTCGGCCACCGTGTTGCCAGGAATCTTCGGCGCGCCGCCGGTGACGACACGGCCGATTTCGCCTTCGCAATGAACATCGAGAAGCTGGAGGGTGCGTTTCCAACGCATGGGGGTCTACTCCGGAAGTTGGTTTGTTGACCCGACCATACAGATAAAAATACAAGCTGTATACAAATCTGCGAGGGCGAGATGGTGAAAACCGCTTACGATTTCACCATCTCGCTCTTGATCTTTGATCTATCGGTTACGGCACTCTGCACGGTTTCGATTGGCGGCCGTCTCGCAATTCACTCTCGACGACCGAACAGCCTGATCGTCCACCACGGAACCGGCGGTATCGCCCACCGATCCGACGGTATTTTCCACGGAGCGGCCGAGCCGTTCCACCTGCCTGCCGTAATTTTCACGCGTGCGCGGATCGAAGACCGCAATCGGCGCGCTGACCACGACGCTGGCCGCCGTCCCGACGGTTTGCGCAGCCCCGATGCTGACGGCACCCAGCGCCTCACCCAGACCGACATCGGAATCCGTCACCGTCTGCCCGGCGATAAGGCGGTCGCCGATAAGCCGGACAACTTCAGGGCTTTCGGCAAATTTTCCATGGTTCAGGCGGTCGCCGGATTGCAGCTTGGTCAAATCCAGAACGGTGATGCCGGCTTTTTCAAGCTCGCTGCGATAGGGCTCGACCGATGGGTCGATCTGGCCGAGACGATCGACATTGCCGGAAATACGGCGTGACAGGCTGAGAGCCCTATCATCCTGCGAAACGAACAGAGTGAATTTCGGCGGCGTTTTGCCGAGGCTTGCGAACTGCCGGCTGAACACGTCCACATCCAGATCCGGCGCGGCCAGAATGACATTGCCGATCTTCGGATCGACGCGGCCATTGCGAATAGCCATCTGGCGCAGCGCCTCCACCGCAAGCCAGGTGCCCATGGAATGGGCCATGACGGTGACCTCGCCGATGGACTTGTCCTTCGCGAGGCGGGTCAGCATCTCTTCCAGCGCATCGCGCGAGTAGTTGGTGCTTTCCTTGTCGTAATTATAGTCGAAAATGCTCGCCCGCGACGGCCAGGTGAAGACCACCGGCACGACATCCGTGCCGGAATCATGGACGATCTGGGCGAAACGATAGACGGATTCTTCGTAACGGTTATTGAAACCATGCACGAAGACCAGCACGCGGCGGTCCTTCTGGATATGTTTGCCGATCCAGCTTCGTGTCTCGGCTTCGGAGCGAATGGGCTCCACCGCCACCGTTGTAAAATCCTTCAGCGGGTTCGGCGGCAGTTTCTTCGGCCATTGCACCTGCCCGACCTTGCGGTTGGCATTGGGCGGAATGGAAACCGTCACCGCATCCACCTTCAGACCCGTTCCACGCTCGCCGCCAAAAAGCACGGCGGCGTTTTCCGATGGTGCGCGGGTGGTGGCGACCAGAAGATTGACCGGTGTGGTTCCCGCCACGGTCTGCCCCGTCGGCGTCATGACCCCGATCGGACGCCCCCCGCAGCCGGCGAGCAGGGCGACAATGGCGATCATGGCCACGAAGCGAATGGGCATCACTTTACTCTCCTACAACCCAGAGGCAGCCGGACAGCAGCCGGGGGAGAGGATTTTCTACCGGAGGCGGAACAGACGCGCCAGCAACCACAGCGCAGGAGCGGACAATTTCCGCCCCGGTGTGTCCAAACGGACCCAATTGCGCTGCTGTCACACCGGCAACGGGGCGCCTTCTAAAAAGCAGGCCTATTTCTGCGGCAGCATCGTGCCCCTTTCGCGCAGAGCCGCATGCCAGGATAGCGCTTCTTCGATGAGATGCGGCGTATGTCCACCCCGCGCCGCCGCCCGCTGGTAATAATCCGTCAGCGCATCGCGATAATCAGGATGCACGCAGTTCGCGATGATGACCGCCGCGCGCTCGCGAGGCGCCAGCCCACGCAGATCGGCAAGCCCGATTTCGGTGACGAGAATATCGACATCATGTTCGGTATGATCGACATGGCTGACCATGGGCACGACGCTTGAAATGGCCCCGCCCTTGGCGATCGATTTGGTGACGAAGATGGACATATAGGCGTTGCGGGCGAAATCCCCCGAGCCGCCGATGCCGTTCATCATGTGCGTTCCGCCGACATGGGTGGAATTGACGTTTCCATAAATATCGAATTCCAGCGCCGTGTTGATGCCGATAATGCCGAGACGGCGGATGACTTCCGGGTGGTTGCTGACCTCCTGCGGCCGCAGGATAAGCCTGCTCTTATATTCCGCCAGTCGCGGCATCACCTGCTCGTTCATGGCAGAAGACAGCGTGATCGACGACCCGGAGGCGAAAGTCAGCTTGCCCGCATCAAACAGTTCGAAAGTCGAATCCTGCAGGACCTCCGAATACATTTTGAGATCGTGAAACGGTGTATCGATGAAACCATGCATCACGGCATTGGCGATGGTGCCGATGCCGGCCTGGAGCGGCTGGAGCTCATGGGTCATGCGGCCATGACGCACCTCGTTCAACAGGAACTCGGTGAGATGGCCGGCAATGGCCTTCGTCTCGTCATCCGGCGGCAGCACGGTTGAAAAACTGTCGCTCTTATCACTCAGCACGATGGCGGCGATCTTTTCCGGGGGCACCTGAATGAACGGCAGGCCAACACGGCTATCCGTCGCCACCACCGGAATGGGCATGCGGGTCGGGCGCCTGGCGGGAATGAAGATGTCGTGCAACCCCTCCAGCACCTCGGGCTGCGACAGGTTGATTTCAACGATCACCTTGTCAGCCAGAATGGCGAAGCTCGCGGAATTGCCGACGGAAGTGGTGGGCACGATGCCGCCTTCCGCCGTGATCGCCACAGCCTCGACAATGGCAATATCGACCCCGTGGATCTGGCCACCGCGCAATTGCTCGACCGTTTCGGAAAGGTGCTGATCGATGAACATCACCTTGCCGTCATTGATCGCCCTGCGCAAAGCCGGATCGGACTGGAACGGCATGCGACGCGCCAGCATGCCCGCCTCCACCATGGTCTTGTCGAGATCGTTGCCGAGCGAGGCGCCGGTCATCAGGGTGATTTTCATGGGGTTCGTCTTGGCGCGCTCGGCCAGCGCCAGCGGCACCGCCTTCGCTTCGCCGGCCCGCGTAAAGCCGCTCATGCCCACCGTCATGCCGTCCTGAATGAGACTGGCGGCCTCTTCGGCGCTGACGATCCTGTTCAAGAGGGACGCGTTGCGGATACGCTTTTCAAGCATGCAATTCTCCATGATCTGTCATCACGATGGCACGGCATTCGGCTGGCCACCTTTCGGCGACTATGGCGTGCAGTTTCATCGATGAAACTGACATAGATCAAGGGTGCGCACGGAACCATGGTTTCGATGCATCACATCCCGTTCAACAAACCAGAAGTGGCGCATCCCCGCGACAGGCCACGGGTGTCTTCTCACCATCGCAGGCTTGCAATCGTCAAAAACCCCTCCCTCACCACCGGCAACAGGCGACGAGGCGAGGTCATCCCGTGCAACACGGAAACGTCCGGTGTCAGGGGCCTTCACAGACAGGCGCCTGACCGAGCACGACCTGCCCCACTTCCGCGTCATAGGCCCGCAGACCGAATGCACCCAGACTTATGACCCGGTAACAGGGATTGCCGCCCGTCCACAGCGGATCGACAACATCGATATCGGTGATGAAGCGGTGCGCGCAGGCCTGACCGGAGCTGTAGGCGATACCTTCGGCGGTCGTACCTGCCATCGGCACATGGATATGGCCAAAAATGATATGACGTATACCGGCCGGATGAGCGGCGAGACGGCGCATGACAGCACCGTCATCATGCATGCCGATATGTTCGAAATGGCGGATGCCGCAATCCATCGGCGGGTGATGAATGAACACCGTCACCGGCAGGTCGCCCGCGCCTTCCAGCGCACTCTCCAGCCATGCCAGACGATCCGCACCATATATGCCGCCGATCACATCGGCCTCGTGGCTGTCGAGAAACAGCAGCCGGCCGAAGTCGGTATCGATGAAGGACTGGATATAGCCGTTATCGTCACGCGGCTGCTCCGGAAAAGCCGCGACGAATTCCGGGCGGCGGTCGTGATTACCGAGCATCAACCGCACGGGGATCGAGACGGGCGCGAGGATGTCGCGAAGCAGCTCATAGGCTTCCGGTTCGCCGTAATTGCAAAGATCGCCCGTCATCACAAGAAGATCGGCATCGGCATGTTTTTCGACAATATCAGCCACCGCCGCGCGCAGCTGCTTTTCCGGGTCAACGCCGTTTACAGCAATGCCGGGGGGTACAAGATGAGTGTCGGTAATCTGGATGATCTTCATAACAGGTCTTTCTGCGCAAAATGGCTGCGGGAACGGATTTCCCCGCAGCCTTTTCGATGATTTTGCTTATTTCAGCAGGGTGTTGGTCTGCTCGACGATCTGCTTGAGACCAGCTTCCGGCGTCACCTCACCGCGCATGACAGTGCCGATGATGTCGCGCTGGGTGCGCCAGATACGGACGGAATCGCCACCCGGATAACCGGCCCAGGGCAGAGAACGGTCAGCCTGAAGCGAAGCGGTCTTCACATTAGGGTTCTCGACATAATAAGGAGCGAGGAAGTCCGGGCCGGTGGCCAGCTTGTTGGTGGGCAGGTAACCGGTGATGCGAACGATGGTGTTCTGCGCTTCCGGACCGGTGATCCACTTCAGGTACTTCCAGGCGGCGTCCTGCTTGGCCTTTTCCTGGGTCAGGATAACTGCCGAGTTGCCGCCGGTCGGAACGCCGCCCTTTTCCTTGTTGTCGAGCGGAAAGGTAGCGGTCTTCAGCTTGAAGCGGTCGCCGACCAGACCCTGGATCGTCTGAACATGGGCAGGCGTCGAGAAGATGAAACCGGTGAGGCCTGCACCGAACTGCTGGCGCGACTGATCCCAGTCGAGCAGGTTCTGGCCGCCTTCGGTGACGAACTGACGGGTCATCTTCAGGGCGTTGAGGCCGATCTCGTTGTCGAAGCCAACGGTCTTGGCCTTCTCGTCAACGAGCTTGCCGCCCTGTTCGACGATGAGCGCCTGCCACAACCAGTCATCCGGCCAACCGTTGATGTCGTAGCTCATGCCAGCGAACTTCGGGTCGAGAGCCTTGATCTTCTTTGCGAGAGCAATGAGTTCCGCAAATGTCGTCGGCATCTTGTCCGGGTCGCCGCCAGCCTTGGTGACGAGGTCGGAGTTGATGTAGATGATCGGCGAGGAGGCGTTGACCGGCAGGCCATACTGCTTGCCGTCGATCTGGCCGAGGGCGGCCATCTTCGGGCTGTAGTTCTTGTCGAGGAAGGCCTGACCGCCTTCAGCCTGAATGAACGGGCCAAGATCGGTGATCTGGTTGCGCGGTGCAAGCGTGTGAACGAGTTCCGCCGTCAGGTTGTAACCCGAGAAATAAACATCCGGCAGATTGCCCGTTACGGCGGAGCGCAGAACCTGCTGCTGGCCTTCATTATAACCGGCGGCCGGAGCGAGGAAGTTGATCTTCACGTCCGGGTTCTTCTTCATGAATTCATCGGCCAGCGGCTGATGGAACTTGGTGAAGCCCGGCAGGTTGTAGAGAACGTTGAGCGTGATTTCATTGGCCAGAACCGGCTGAGCGAGGCCCGCAAAAGCCATGCCGAGAGCCAGACCGCCCATCACAGCGCGTCGGTTGAGTTTCATGTCAGTCTCCAGAGAGGTTGGGAGGAAGAAATCTGAACGGCGTCACTTGACGCCGGTCATGGTAATACCGGCGATGAAGTGCCGCCGTGCGAGGAGGAAGCACAGCACCATCGGCGCGGTAATCAGTGTGGCGCCCGCCATCAGCGCACCGTAATTCGCGCCGGATTCGACATCGGCGAAGAGCATCATGCCAAGCGGCGGCGGGGCGAGATTGGTGTCGGAGACCACGATCATCGGCCAATAAAGGTCGTTCCAGTGGGCAACGAGCGAAAAGATCGAGAAAGCGGCGAGCGAAGGCAGCGATCCGCGAAGGACCAGCCCCCAGCAAATCTCCATTTCCGAGAACCCATCCATGCGGGCAGCCTCGATGATTTCATTCGGATAGCTGCGGAAGGACTGGTTGAACAGGAAGATGGCGAAGACCGAAAGGAAGAACGGCATCATCATCGCGAAATAGGTGTTCAGAAGCTCCGTCTTGGCGAGACCGACAAAAAGCGGGAGGGCGAGCGCCTGAATGGGAACGCAGAGCGCCGCAATGACGAGGCCCAGCAGCAGCTTGCGGCCCGGGAACCGGAGCTTCGCCAGCGCATAGGCAGCCGGAACCGACGTCAGGATCTGCACGACGAGAATGCCGACGCAGACGATGACGCCGTTGAGCATGAAACGCGCCATCGGCACCTGACCCGCCGCCCGGGCATAATTATCCACAGCGTCGAATTTCTGCGGGATCGGCCAGAGCGAGACATCGAAAATCTCTGCCGGTGAGCGGATCGAGGTCAACACCATCCAGTAGAACGGCAGGAGCATTACGAAAGCGCCAAGGGCAAGCACGAGATGTGGGAGATATTTGCGGAGTGCGGCCATCAGTAGTGCACCTTCCGGTCCATGTGCAGCGTCTGGCCGATAGACAGGACCAGCACGATCGCGAGGAAGATAATCGTCAACGCGGCGGCATAACCGGTGTTCGAATATTCGAAACCTTCGAGATAGAGATCGAACAGCAGGGTTTCCGATCCGAAGCGGCCCTTGGTGAGCACAGCCACCGTCTCGAACACCTTGAAGGCCGAGATGGAGGTGGTGACCACCACGAACATGGTCGTCGGCCCAAGCATCGGCCAAGTCACGGTCAGGAAGCGGTCGATCGGGTTCTTGGCGCCATCCAGCCGCGCCGCCTCGTGCAGATCCTTCGAAATGGCGGTGAGGCCCGCGAGGAACAGCACCATGTTGAAACCCAGGATCTGCCAGACGCCCATCAGCGCCATGGTGGGAATGAGGAGGACGGGATTGGAGAGGAAGGCGACCGGCTCGAAGCCCAGCCATTTGATCGCCGCATTCACCGGACCGAGCGAAGGATGCAGCAGGAACTGCCACACGGTCGCCATGGCAACGAGGGTTGCGGTGACGGGGAGGAAATAGGCCACCTCCCAGAAAGCCCGGCTGCGCTTGCGGTTATAAACGAGCAAAGCCACGCCGAGCGCCAGAAACACACCGAAGGGAATGACGATGAGCGCATAGATGGCGGTGTTGGCCAGAGAGCGCAGGAAGACCGTATCCTGAAACGCCTTGACGAAGTTTCCGAGGCCGACAAAGCGGGTGGAGAGCGAACCGAGCTGGTAATCGGTGACGGAAAAACCGGCGAGAACGAGCATCGGAACGATATAGATTGCCAGAAGCAGCAGGCTTGCGGGGGCAGCGAACATCAGGCCGCGCCAGATCATCCGCCGGTCCGCCTTTGACAGCCGCGGGCGAGCCTTCGCGCGCGCGGCCGTGGAAAAATCGACCGCCGTCATGCCGGCACCCGTTCGCGCACCGTCACCTTGCGACGCAGGCCATCGGCCGCGAAAAGATGCGCGCGTTCCGGCGCAAAGCCGAGATTCATCACGCCATTCATATCCGCGCCCACGGCATCGCCGGCGCCCTGACGCAGGGTGATGGCGACCGTCTCGTCGCTCAGCAGGCGGCAGCTCACAAAGCGGTCGGCCCCGTGGGTTTCGCTGCGCACCACGCGCACGGCAAAACCTTCTTCGCCCGGGCGCAAATCTTCGGCACGAAGGCCGAGCGTCGCCGGGCCGGCATCGCGGCCCACACCCTCGATGCCAAGATCGCGTCCAAAGGCCGTGACTTTACCCTGCGCGTCGATTTCGACCGGCAGCAGGTTGATCGATGGCGTGCCGATGAAACGCGCGACCGTCAGCGTCGCGGGCTTGCGGTAAAGCTCGTCCGGCGTACCAAGCTGCTCGATGCGGCCTTCCGACATCAATGCGATGCGGTCGGACATGGTCATGGCTTCGATCTGGTCATGAGTGACATAGATGAAGGTCGCCCCCAGCCGGCGATGCAGGCCGGCCAGTTCCTCACGCATATGGGCGCGAAGCTTCGCATCGAGGTTGGAGAGCGGCTCGTCCATCAGGAAGGCGGCGGGCGAACGCACCAGCGCCCGGGCAAGCGCCACACGCTGACGCTGGCCGCCGGAAAGCTGCGCCGGCTTGCGATCCAGCAGATGCGCGATCTGTAGTGTCTCGGCCGCCTGTTCGACGGCGGCGTCGATCTGGCTCAGCGTTTCCGCCGGGGCCACAAATCGTCCGACCAGCGGCAGGCGCGCGGCGAAGGGCAGACGCCGCATCCTAAGCGGTGTGGCAATGTTCTGGCGCACGCTCATATGCGGATAAAGGGCATAGGACTGGAAAACCATCGCCAGATTGCGATCGCTCGGATCAACCTCAGTCACATCCTGATCGCCGATGGAGACCGAACCGCGATCCGGTGTTTCCAGCCCCGCAATGATACGCAGAAGCGTGGACTTGCCGCAGCCCGACATGCCGACGAGAGACAAAAACTCTCCTGGACGGATGGAGAGATCGATCTCTTTCAGAACATCGTCAGCCCCGAAGCCTTTGCCGATGCCCGAAAGTTCAAGTGATTGTGGCGTCATTCTGCGCTCCTTTTCTGGAGCGCATATGCTTATATTGTATGACAATATGACGAAGGTTTGCGGAAAGTTCGATGACACTCGAAAGCCCGGTAATCTCGGACTATCGGAAAACCCTTTGGTACAGGCCTCCACCCAAAACCACTAATATTTAGGGGGTATTGCTCAAATATTCCCCGCGCGCATTTATAGGCTGTGACCTTGCCCCCAAGTTTTATCCAGTTTTGAGTTCGCTCCAGCGGTTTTGGGTTGCTGTATTCGGGGCGGTAGCGGCGGGGTGCGGTGCGGAGCCATT
>NZ_JBNWCL010000025.1:0-68495 GCF_053522445.1 Agrobacterium sp. 22-221-1 | reverse complement strand
GGCGGTCTCTAACGACCAGGATTCCGACGGCCTTCCGCCCGCACTCTACATAGCACAAATCCAATACACAGGATTCCTGTGACAAGCACAGGAATGAGGAGAGAAGAGAGATGCGAGTTACTTCAAAGCTTGGTGACTGGCGTGCGGATTGCACGCCGGTATTTCCCACTCAAATAGAAAAGCTGGTGCCACAGCCGCAGCTTGCCACCGCATTCGGGTTCTTGATCTGGAAGGACTGGCCGAGCAGATTGTCGACGAAGTCGATTTCGGAGCCGGCCATATAGACGACCGAGAGGCTGTCGATCAGCACCCTGGCGTCGCCGCGGGCAATCACGATGTCGTCATCGGCTTTGTCTTCGGCCAGATCGAACTTGTAGGAGAAGCCCGAGCAGCCGCCGCCTTCCACCGAGACGCGCAGCGCCTGTTTGCCGGCTTCGGCCGCGACGATCTGGGCGATTCGCTTCGCCGCAGCTTCAGAAAGGGTAATGTCGCTGTTTTCCATGTCGTTTCTCCTGCCGGGGTCAAGAACCGGAGAGCAATAATCTCGTTGTCACCATTATAAACCGGTCAAATTACCGGTCTATAGCCTGTGTGAAGACGGTCAACGCGGCTATGATGCTTTGCGCCGACCTCTGCGATAGGTATGAAGGGTGAATGAAAAGGTCAATGGCCGAGACCAAAAGGAAGTCCCGGCTGGAGAAGACAACAGGTGGATGCATGATCATAGACCAGCGCGCATTGGGTTTCGGAAGCGGCGAGAGGGCGGTTTTCGCCTCGGATCCATGGACCACGCGCGGGCGTCTTTTTCCCGAAACCGGAAGCCTGACGCGCTCGGAGTTCCAGCGCGACCGGGACCGCATCGTCCACACGACGGCCTTTCGCCGCCTGAAGCATAAGACGCAGGTGTTCATCAGCCCTGACGGCGACCATTATCGTACGCGTCTCACCCACACCATCGAGGTGGCGCAGATCGCCCGGGCGCTCGCCCGCGCGCTGAAGCTCGACGAGGATTTGGCAGAGGGCGTGGCGCTGGTGCATGATTTCGGCCACACGCCCTTCGGCCATACCGGCGAGGATGCGCTGGATGCGGTGCTGCTGCCCTATGGCGGCTTCGACCACAATGCCCAGTCGCTGCGCATCGTCACCAAGCTGGAGCGTCGTTATGCCGAATATGACGGCATCAACCTGACCTGGGAGACGCTCGAAGGTCTCGTCAAGCACAATGGACCGCTGGTGAATGCGAAGGGCGAGGGGATCAAGGGGCCGGTTCCGCTGCCCATTCTCGAATATTGCGAGCTGCAGGATCTGGAAATCGGCAGCTATGCCAGCCTCGAGGCGCAGGTGGCGGCGATTGCCGATGACATCGCCTATAATACCCACGACATCGATGACGGGTTGCGCGCCGGATATCTCACCTTCGAGATGCTGGAGGAGGTGCCATTCCTCGGCGGCCTGATGGCCGAGGTGCGGGCGAAATATCCCGTGCTCGACAAGGAGCGTTTCGCCAATGAGATCATGCGCCGGCAGATCACCCATATGGTGGAAGATGTGATCGGCGTTGCGCAGCAGAATCTCGCCCGCCTGAAGCCGAAAAGTGCGGCGGATATCCGCGCTGCCGATTTCACCGTTGCGACCTTCTCGCCGGAAATGGCCGAGACCGACCGGCAGATCAAGAAACTGCTGTTCGGCCATATCTACCGGCATCCGGAAATCATGCGCATCCGCGCCGGCGCGACACAGATCGTCACCGATCTTTTCCACCGTTATATGGAAACGCCGGCGGAAATGCAGAGCCACTACTGGGTGGACAGCATTTCCGGCATGAGCGTGGCCGCAAAAGCCCGGCATGTGGGCGACTATCTGGCCGGCATGACCGACAGTTATGCACTGCGCGCCCACCAGCGGCTGTTTGACCACACCCCCGATTTGCGATAGGGCAGCGGGCGATCGCGAAGCCGACCCGGTTAAAAGGCCGGATATAAACAGAAGCCCTTCGCGCAGGTTGGAACGATGAACATTTTTGCCGATTTCGATACCAGGATCAAAAACGCGCTCGAGACCCTCGATCTCGTGAAAGAGAACCGCGAAAAGGTCGATTTCAGTCGAATTACCGTCGAATCCCCGCGCGATCTCAGCCACGGCGATGTCGCAACCAATGCCGCCATGGTGCTGGCGAAGCCGCTCGGCACCAATCCGCGCGCGCTGGCAGAACTCATCGTGCCGGCTCTTCAGGCCGATGGCGATGTGGACAGCGTCAATGTCGCGGGGCCGGGCTTCATCAATCTCAAGGTTTCCGTCGGTTACTGGCAGCGTCTTCTCGCCGACATGATCGGGCAGGGCGTCGATTTCGGCCGATCCACCATCGGTGCGGGCCAGAAGATCAACGTCGAATATGTTTCCGCCAACCCGACCGGCCCGATGCATGTCGGCCATTGCCGTGGCGCCGTCGTCGGCGACACGCTGGCGAACCTGCTCGCTTTTGCGGGTTACGGCGTTACCAAGGAATATTACATCAACGATGCCGGCTCGCAGATCGATGTGCTGGCCCGTTCGGTGTTCCTGCGTTACCGCGAGGCGCTCGGCGAAGATATCGGCACCATTCCGTCCGGCCTTTATCCCGGCGACTATCTCGTTCCCGTCGGTCAGGCGCTGGCGGATGAATATGGCATCAAGCTGCGCGCCATGCCCGAGGAAAAGTGGATGCCGATCGTCAAGGACAAGGCGATCGACGCGATGATGGCGATGATCCGCGAGGATCTGGCGCTGCTCAACGTCCGGCACGATGTGTTCTTCTCGGAGCGCACGCTGCATGAGGGCAATGGCGGCCCGATCCTCTCGGCCATCAACGATCTCACCTTCAAGGGCCATGTCTACAAGGGCACCCTGCCGCCGCCGAAGGGCGAGTTGCCGGAAGACTGGGAAGACCGCGAACAGACGCTGTTCCGCTCCACCGAGGTGGGCGACGACATGGACCGTGCGCTGATGAAGTCGGACGGTTCCTACACCTATTTCGCCGCCGACGTTGCTTATTTCAAGAACAAGTTCGACCGTGGTTTCTCCGAGATGATCTATGTGCTCGGCGCCGACCATGGCGGTTACGTGAAGCGGCTGGAAGCGGTTGCGCGCGCCGTCTCCGAAGGCAAGTCGAAACTGACCGTGCTTCTGTGCCAGCTCGTCAAACTGTTCCGCGATGGCGAGCCGGTGAAGATGTCGAAGCGCTCCGGCGACTTCGTCACGCTGCGCGATGTCGTCGACGAAGTGGGTCGCGATCCGGTGCGATTCATGATGCTTTATCGGAAGAATTCCGAGCCGCTGGACTTCGATTTCGCGAAAGTGACCGAACAATCGAAGGATAATCCGGTTTTTTACGTGCAATATGCACATGCCCGCTCCATGTCGATCTTCCGGCAGGCGCAGGAAGCGTTTCCGGGGCTTTCTCCTTCGGCTGAGGAGATGGCGGCTTCTGTCTCTTTGATTAGCGATATCAACGAGTTGCAGCTGGTTGCAAAGCTTGCGGAATATCCGCGCCTGATCGAATCGGCGGCCCTTTCGCACGAGCCGCACCGGCTTGCTTTTTACCTCTACGATCTCGCCAGTTCCTTCCATGGACACTGGAACAAGGGTAAAGACCAGCCGGAATTACGTTTTATTAACGATAAAAACCGAGAATTGAGCATTGCCAGACTTGGGCTGGTGAATGCTGTCGCAAATGTTTTGAGGTCCGGCCTTACGCTTTTAGGAGCGGACGCACCTGCTGAAATGCGATAACATATCACCATTATTTGCTCACAATACGCTGGCAAGAGCTGCAATGCGTAGATGGTGGAACACGTAATGGTCGAAAAAAATGTCGCGTATAACCGGGACGCCCGGTCCGAAGGGTTCGCTGACAACGATCCTCTGGCAGAACTGGCGCGTATCGTCGGCTTCGAAGATCGTCCTTCGCATGCGGGTTCCGAGGCTGCGCCATCGGTGACCCGCCGCGAACCCGAATTCAATCTCGAAGATGAGCTTCTGAGGGAATTCGAGGTTTACGACGCACCGCACGCCGATCCGGTCGTTCTTGATCCGGCAAACGATGTTCGTGCGGGCATCCACCCCAACGATTTCATGCAGCGTGTCGAATCGGTTTTCGCCCGCCGCGAGCCAGAGCTTGCGCCGGCGGATGAACCCGCGCCGGTGGCCGCATCCGCACCGGAGGTGAGGGAAGAGCAGCTTCCGGAAGTCGATCAGGCCTATATTCACAACTATGTCGAAACGACCACGCAGGATATTCGCGCGGATTTCCGCGACGATGCCTCCGCGGTGGCGGAAGTTTTCGATGTGCATTCGCGTCAGTCGCGTCCCGCCGAGCCTATGGTTTACCAGCAGGCCACTCAGCAGGTGGCATGGGAAGAACCGCAGGCCGCAGAACCCGTAGAGCCAGAATGGCACACGATGCCGGAGCTTCCGGCCGATGTTTCGAGCAACATTCACGCCGATGGTCATTCCTATGCGCCGGAGCCGCAGGCTTTCGATCTCGCCGATGAGGTGGAAATAGCCGTCGCCGAGGAAGCGCCCGCACCGGTTTCCGTGCGTCCGCCGTCGCATGGCGGCCGTTCCTCGCTGGAATTTTCCAGCCTGCGGCTGCCGCTCGCCAATTTCGGCGCGCGTAGGGATGTTTCTGCCGCCGATCCGAAGCGGGTCGAGCCGCGTTCCGAACAGCAGCCTGCCGCAGCCCGTATTGAGCCGCAGGTGGAGCCCGTTCCCGCGCCTGCCGTCGTGCAGGCGGAAGAGACCGCGCCGTCCTTTACGCCTCCGCTCGCCGAGACTGTTGCGCCTGCTGCAGAGCCTCTGGCGTTCGAGGCTGCCGAGAAGCCGGCAGCGAAACATCTCTCGCCGATGGACGAGCTGATTTACGACGTCGCGAAATATTCCATTCCCGGTCGCGGCGAAACACCGCTGGTGCAGGACGTTCCCGCTGCGCAGGCCGCGAAGGTGGAGCCGCCCGTGGTTGCCGCCGCGCCGGTGAAGGCAGCGCCGATTGTCGCTGCTGCACCCGCAGCACCCGCTGAAGAACTCGATTTCACGGATTTCGCCGGCTTCAACGACGATGATTTCGAGCTTGCGCTCGACGATCTCGATCTTGATCTGGACCTGTCTGAAATTGCCGAGGCGGAAGTTGCGCCTGCGCCCGCACCGCAGCCCGTTCGCCAGCCGCCGGCCGCTCCGGTTGCCGCTGCTGCCGTTGCGCCGCAGCCGGTGAGGGAACAGCCGGCACCTCAGCCGCGCCCGGCCCCCGTTGCCGCCGTGGCACCCGTGGCACCCGTGGCCGCTGTTGCAGTTCAGCCGCGTCCGGCCGCCGCAGCACCGCAGCCGGCCGCGCCGCAGACGCTGGAAAGCCTGCCTTTCGATCCTTCGCAGATCGGTGAGACGGAAGAACATCCGGAAAACATCGTCGAGATGGACGTGCCGGAACTGCCGGTCGGGGTTTTCGAACCCAAGCCGGCCGCGCGCCGCCACGAGGAAGATCTCGATATCGATACCGAGCTTGCGACGTTGTTTGCGCCTGCGGTTGCCGGCGGTCTCGACCGTCATAAGCACGCGGAAAACCGTGGCGCCGCCCAGGCGCGTCCCGCGCAGGCTCCGGAAGAGGCCGACGAATTCGAACGGGCGCTGGAAGAGGATTTCCGCCGCTCCATGCAGGAGGCTGCGGCTTCCCGTGGCAGCGCCCCGCGCGATGCCGAAAACACCTATGTCGACCATCAGGCGGCCTATCGTGAGGAAGATGAACGCGGCGGTCGCCGCTGGATCATGCCGGTTGCCGCCGCAATCGGTCTGGTGCTGATCGGTGGCGGCGTTTACGCGCTGGTCTCCGGCGGTTCGTCCAGCACCGGTTCCAATGGCGCGCCGGTCATCATCTCCGCCGATAACGATCCGATGAAGGTCGTTCCGGAAAATCCGGGCGGTCGCGTTGTGCCGAACCAGGACAAGGCGGTTTATGACCGCGTTGCCGGTGGCAGCGCTGCCGATCCTAAGCAGCCGGCGCTGATTTCCAGCAACGAGCAGCCGGTGGATGTGGTTCAGCGCACGCTGATCCCCGAACAGTTGCCGCTGGAAGGCGAAAACGACGCGGATGTGGAAGCCGCCGGCACGCCGGTTGGCGAAACCGAGGATCCGCGCCTGCTTTCGCCGGAAGAAAAGGCCGCGCAGACCGAAGGTTCGGCTGCAACCGGCGTTTCGCCGCGCAAGGTCCGCACCATGATCGTCAAGCCTGACGGCACGCTGGTTGCCCAGGAAGTCGAGGTACCGGCAGCCCAGCCGCCGAAGGCCGACAAGGTCGAAGAGCTTGCAGCGCCGCAGACCGCCAAGCCCGGTGAGGGCGCTCCCGCCGTCATCGCCGCATCGCGGGTTCCGGTCGCGCCGGAACAGGCTCAGCCACAGGCAAATACGCCTGCCGCTACGACACCGACCGCCCATACGGCACCGGCTGCCCAGTCGGCGGCGCCCGTTCCTGCGGCGCGTCCGTCCTCGCAGCCCGCCAATGTGGTGGCAACGGTGACCAACCAGGGTAACGTCCGCCCCGCGACAGCTCCGGCGCAGCCGCAGGCCGCGCAGCAGCAGACGGCAGCCGCGACGCCTGCAGCGACCAGCACGCCTTCCGCCGGTGGCTACTACATCCAGATCGCCTCGCTGCCGAGCCAGGCCGAAGCCCAGAAGTCCTACCAGAACATGTCGGCCAAGTTCGGCTCGGTCATCGGTGGACGCGGCGTCGACATCAAGGCCGCCGAAATCGCCGGCAAGGGCACGTTCTACCGCGTCCGCATCCCGGCGGGTGACAAGAACGAAGCCGTGGCGCTGTGCGAAAAGTTCCGCTCGGCCGGCGGTAGCTGCCTCGTGGCGCGGTGATAGAGGCCAATACGGCTCGCAAGATTGGGGTTGCCGTCTAAGGCAACCCTTCTTTGGGTGGGGAAGGGTTTTCCCCACACGCGACGTCATCCTCGGCCTTGTGCCGAGGATCTGCCAACGTTTCGCCAGCCGGTCGGTTGCAGATGCTCGGGACAGGCCCGAGCATGACGGCGGAGAGTTTGACACTCCTCCCCACGCCTTTCGGTACAAGGCCATTTCCCATTCCATTTCCTGCGAGCGTGACACCATGACCGATTGCAAAGCTATGATCCTCGGATGCAGCGGGCTTTCGCTGACTGCCGACGAGATTGCCCTTTACCGCGATGAGCAGCCCTGGGGCTTCATCCTGTTCGGGCGCAACATTGGCGAGCCGCAGCAGATCACCGATCTCGTCGCCGCCATGCGCGATGCCGTCGGGCGGCCAGATGCGCCGGTGCTGATCGATCAGGAGGGCGGGCGCGTGCAGCGTATCAAGCCGCCGATCCTGCAGGCCTATCCGAACGCCCGCATTCTCGGCGAAATCTATGAGCGCGACCGGGGGGCGGGTCTGCGCGCCGCCTGGTTGATGTCGCGCCTGCATGCTTTCGACCTCATGAAATTCGGCATCAATGTCGATTGCCTGCCGGTGCTCGATGTGCTGGTGGAAGGCGCCAGCAATGTCATCGGCAACCGCGCTTATGGCTATACGCCGACCATGGTGGCCGAGATGGGGCAGGCGGCGGCCGACGGGCTGAAGGCGGGCGGCATGCTGCCTGTCATGAAACATATGCCGGGCCATGGCCGCGGTATGGTGGATTCGCATCATGAACTGCCGGTCGTCGATGTGCCGCTCGATGAGCTGGACGCCCATGATTTCGTGCCGTTCCGGGCGCTGAACCGCGAATTGATGGCGATGAGCGCGCATCTGGTGTTCAACGCCGTCGACCGTGAGCGGCCGGCGACGACCTCGCCGAAGGTGATCGAGGAAATCATTCGCGGCCGGATCGGATTTGACGGCCTGCTGATGTCCGACGACAGTTCCATGAATGCGCTGAAGGGCACGCTCGGTGAAAGAGCTGCGAATATTGTTGCGGGCGGCTGCGATATAGTCTTGCATTGCAACGGTGTGATGGGTGAAATGCTTGAGGTCGTGAAGGAGGTTCCCGTTCTTTCCGGCCATTCGCTGGAGCGGGTGCGGGCCGTGGAAGCGGGTTTCCCCGTTGCGGACCCTTCCGACGAAGCGGAGCTGAGAGCCGAATTCAACGCCATGTGGGCCGTTTCCTGACAGTTGGGCGGCGGCCCGTTACTCGGGACGACAGGCCGGACGCCCGGCGGATGGAACAATGGCCGCAGACAAGTCTCGCAATTTAACACCGATGGACAAGCTCTGGCAGGATGTGACGCCGGAGCGGCTGACGGGTGAGGCCGGGCTGGTCATCGATGTCGCGGGTTTCGAAGGCCCGCTCGATCTGCTGCTGCATCTTGCCCGCACGCAGAAGGTCGATCTGTCGCGCATTTCGGTGCTGGCGCTTGCCGAACAATATCTGCAATTCGTGGAAAGCGCGCGCCGCGTGCGCATCGAGCTTGCGGCCGATTATCTCGTCATGGCGGCGTGGCTCGCCTTCCTCAAATCCAAGCTCCTCATTCCGCAGCAATCGAAGGATGACGGTCCCTCGGGCGAGGAAATGGCCGCGACGCTGGCGTTCCGGCTGAAACGCCTGGAAGCGATGCGCGAGGCGGCGGAACGGCTCGTCAACCGCGCCCAGCTCGGCCGCGATGTTTTTGCCCGTGGCGCGCCGGAGCATATTCCCCATATCAACCGCTCGGCCTATGAGGCGAACCTCTACGATCTCCTGAGCGCCTATGCCAATCTGCGGCAGCGGCAGGCGATTACCCAGGTCACCATTGAAAAACGGCAGGTCTGGTCGCTTGTCGAGGCGCGTGAGCTTCTGACCCATCTTCTCGGCGATGTCGGTGAATGGACCGTGCTCGATCAATATCTGCTGCAATATGTGCCCGATCCCGCCATGCGGGTGACGGCGATTGCCAGCGCCTTTGCCGCTTCGCTGGAGCTGGTGCGCGAGGGCTCGCTGCAAATCCGGCAGGAGGGCGCGTTCCAGCCCATTTATATGCGTAAGGGTGGACGAGACGACCGTGCGGTGAATGCCGAAAGGACTGACAATGATGAATGACGACGAGACCGCCGAGGCCACCATCGCGGCCGAAGGGGCCGAGCCCGAACCCGCGGTATTTTCCGAGCGCCAGCTGAGGGAGGCCGAGCGGATCGCCGAGGCCCTGGTCTTTGCCTCGTCCGAGCCGGTTTCCGTGGCTTTCATCGCCGAGCGCCTGCCGCGCGGCATGGATGTCGTCGCCATTCTGCAGCATCTCAAGGTTCTTTATGCGGAGCGGGGCGTCAATCTCGTGCAGGTGGGCGGGCAATGGGCCTTCCGCACCGCCGGCGATCTCTCCTTCGTCATCCGCGCCGAGGAAAAGGAGCCGAAGAAGCTGTCGCGCGCGGCGCTGGAAGTTCTGGCGATTATCGCATATCATCAACCGGTGACACGCGCCGAAATCGAGGAAATCCGCGGCGTGCAGACCTCGCGCGGCACGCTCGATGTGCTGATGGAGGCGGGCTGGGTCAGGTTCCGTGGCCGCAGGCGCACACCCGGCAGGCCGGTGACGATCGGCACCACGGTGGAGTTTCTCGACCATTTCGGCCTTGAGGAATTGCGCGATCTGCCGGGCCTCGAGGAGCTTAAGGGGGCAGGGCTGCTTTCGGGCCGCATTCCCTCCAATTTCGGCGTTCCTCTGCCGATGATGAGCGACGAATTGCGTGAGGACGAAGACCCGATCACGCAGCTCGATCTCGAGGAACTGGGCCTGCTTGCGCCGGGCGGCGGCGATGGCGACGACTGATATCGCCATCCTGTTGGCGGGGCCACGAAAACTTTATGCGCACTCGCTGTCGAAGCGGCGATTTGTCGTTTGAAAAAGCCTTTCAAACGTCTTACATCGTCTGAAAGCGAAATTCAGGAGTTTCAGTTATGGGTTCTTTTAGTGTGTGGCATTGGCTCATCGTGCTGGTGATCGTTCTCGTCCTTTTCGGACGCGGCAAGATCCCGGAATTGATGGGTGATGTCGCAAAGGGCATCAAAAGCTTCAAGAAGGGCATGGCTGACGAAGACCAGACGCCGCCGCCGGCCGATGCCAACACGAAGACCGTCGACCACAAGGCTGACGAGATCAAGTAAGCGGCCTGTCGCCGCTTGGTGTGGGACTGGCGCTAGAGCGCCGTGCGTTCTTCGGACGCACAAGGATGCTCTACCACTTGTATGTTGCGCATCGTTCCGGTCGAAAATCGATTCCGATTTTCGGGCCGATGCGCTAGGGTCTCGGGAGCATATTGATGTTAGATATCGGCTGGAGCGAGCTTCTGGTGATTGCGGTCGTGTTGATCGTGGTCGTCGGGCCGAAGGACTTGCCGCCCATGATCCGCGCTTTCGGCAAGACGATGGCCGGCCTTCGCAAGATGGCGGGGGATTTCCGCACCCAGTTCGACGAGGCCCTCAAAGAGGCCGACATGGACGATGTGCGCCAGACCATCTCCGATGTCCGCAATCTCAACCCGACCAATTCGCTGCGCGATGCGATGAACCCGCTTCGCCAGCTCGGCAACGAGATCAAGTCCGATCTGCAGAAGGCGACCACCCCGCCGGACGGCCTGTCTTCCACCCCAGCGCCTGTTACAAGCGAGCCGGTTGCGCCGCTGGTGAGCGTGCCCGAGCCGGAGATGAAGCTGCCGGATGCGCCGCCTGTTGTCGCCGCATCCGCCGCGCCGGTTGCCGCAGCCGTCGCTGCGGAGGAGAAGCCGAAGCGCGCGCGGGCGAAATCGATTGCGACCGTGGAGGCCGAAGCGGTTGCCGCCAAGCCCAAACGCGCCGCCCGCAGCAAGGCCGCAGCGGCAGCGCCCGAAACCGCTTCGGCGACGAAAACCGCCGCGAAAACCAGTGAGCCCACCGTTTCGAAGCCCGCTGTTTCCAATCCCACCGTGAAGACCGTCGCCAAAAAGGCGGCCGTCAGAAAGCCTGCCGCAGACAAGGCGGTCGTGGCCGAGACCAAGCCGGCGAAAACGGCAAAAACCAAGGCCGCAAAGCCCAAAAAGGATGAAGCATGAGCGGGGATATCGAGGACAAGCCGCAGCCGCTTATCGAGCATCTCATGGAGTTGCGCACGCGGCTGATCTGGGCGCTCGGCGCGTTCTTCGTCGCCTTCATCGCCTGTTTCGCCGTTGCCAAGCACCTGTTCAACCTGCTCGTCATTCCTTACAAATGGGCGGTTCTCTGGGCAGGCCTCGATGTCACGAAATCGTCGCTGATCTATACCGCGCCACAGGAATTCTTCTTCACGCAGATCAAGGTCGCCATGTTCGGCGCGATGGTGATCTCGTTTCCGGTGGTCGCCTCGCAGCTCTATAAATTCGTGGCGCCCGGTCTCTACAAGAACGAACGGGCGGCCTTCCTGCCGTTCCTCATCGCGTCGCCGATCCTTTTCCTGATCGGTGCGGCGCTCGTTTATTTCTTCTTCACGCCCATGGTCATGTGGTTCTTCCTCGCCATGCAGCAATTGCCCGAGGATGGCGAGGTGGCGATTTCGCTGATGCCGAAGGTGTCGGAATATCTCAGCCTCATCATGACGCTGGTTCTCTCCTTCGGTCTGGTGTTCCAGCTGCCTGTCGTCACCACGCTTCTGGCGCGCGTTGGGCTTTTGACCAGCGACTGGCTGCGGGAAAAGCGCAAGTTCGCGATTGTCCTCGCTTTCGTGGTCGCCGCCGTGCTGACGCCGCCGGATCCCATGTCCCAGATCGGTCTTGCGCTGCCTGCGATCATTCTCTACGAGATTTCCATCTACATGGCTCGACTCGTGGAGAGGAAACGTGCGGCGGAATCCAAAAGCACGGAGCTGGAGGAGACCTGACATTCTTGAAGGTCTCGCCGCTCATGACATTTCCTCGCGCCGGGCTCATGCCCGGCGTTTTGCTGTAAAACGCGACGATGCAACAACGGTCTGGAACGACGATGCACGACATTAAATGGATACGCGAAAACCCCGAAGCTTTCGATGCGGCGCTTGCACGCCGTGGCGCGGAGCCCGCTGCCAGCGGCCTGATCGCGCTGGATGAAAAGCGCCGTTCCGTCATCCAGTCCCTGCAGGACATGCAATCGCGCCGCAACGCCGCCTCCAAGGAAATCGGCGCCGCCATGGCGCAGAAGAACATGGAGCTTGCCGAAAAACTCAAGGCGGAAGTCGCCGATCTCAAGGACAACATGCCGCGCGCGGAGGAGGAAGACCGTCAGGTTACCGCCGAGCTCAACGATGCGCTGTCGCGCCTGCCCAACATGCCCTTCGACGACGTGCCCGACGGCAATGACGAGCATGACAATGTGGTGGCCCGCGTGGTCGGCCAGAAGCCCGGCTGGAACCATGAGGCCAGGGAGCACTTCGATATCGGCGAAGCGCTCGGCTATATGGATTTCGAGCGCGCCGCCAAGCTTTCCGGTGCGCGCTTCACGGTGCTGACCAGCCAGCTCGCGCGTCTGGAACGGGCGCTCGGTCAGTTCATGATCGACCTCCACACCGGCGAACACGGTTATACCGAAGTGTCCTCGCCGCTGATGGTGCGCGACGAGGCGATGTTCGGCACCGGCCAATTGCCGAAATTCACCGAGGACCTGTTCAGGACCACGGATGGCCGCTGGCTGATCCCGACGGCGGAAGTGACGCTGACCAACCTCGTCTCCGGTGAAATTCTCGATCAGGAGAAGTTGCCGCTGCGCTTCACGGCGCTGACGCCGTCCTTCCGTTCGGAAGCGGGCTCGGCCGGTCGCGACACGCGCGGCATGCTGCGCCAGCATCAGTTCTGGAAGTGCGAACTCGTCTCCATTACCGATGCGGAAAGCGCCGTTGCCGAACATGAGCGCATGACGGCCTGCGCCGAAGAGGTGCTGAAGCGCCTCGGCCTGCATTTCCGCACCATGACGCTCTGCACCGGCGACATGGGCTTCAGTGCCCGCAAGACCTACGATCTGGAAGTGTGGCTGCCCGGCCAGAACACTTATCGCGAAATTTCGTCCTGCTCGGTCTGCGGCGATTTCCAGGCGCGACGCATGAATGCGCGCTATCGCGGCAAGGACGACAAGGCGACGAAGTTCGTGCACACGCTGAACGGCTCCGGCACGGCCGTCGGCCGCTGCCTGATCGCGGTTCTCGAAAATTATCTGAACGAGGACGGTTCCGTCACAATTCCAGACGTGCTGCTGCCCTATATGGGCGGTCTGAAGCGCATCGAGAAGGCGGCCTGATTGTTCGTCTTCTAAGGGCGCGGCCGTCATTCCGGCCTTGAGCCGGAATCCAGCCAGCCCAAGTCCTTGGGCTGAAAAAGACTCTTCCCGCCGCGCAGACGCGCGTCGACTGGATTCCGGCTCAAGGCCGGAATGACGGTCGTGGGGGTGCTTCTGTGAGAGAAATCATTGTGTCCTCATAGTGGGATACAGCAGCGGAGGAAAACATGCGGATTTTGCTGACGAATGACGACGGTATCCACGCCGAAGGTCTGGCCGTGCTGGAGCGTATCGCCCGCACGCTGTCCGACGATGTCTGGATCGTCGCGCCGGAGACCGACCAGAGCGGTCTCGCGCACTCGCTGACCCTGTCCGAACCGCTGCGTCTGCGAAAAGTTTCCGACAAGCATTTCGCGCTGCGCGGCACGCCGACCGATTGCGTCATCATGGGCATTCGCGAAGTCCTGCCGGAAAAGCCGGATCTCGTGCTCTCCGGTGTCAATGCCGGCGCCAACATGGCCGATGACGTGACCTATTCCGGCACCATTGCCGGCGCCATCGAAGGCACGCTGCAGGGCGTGCGCTCCTTTGCGCTCAGCCAGGCCTTCAGCCACGCCGATGGCCGCGTCGTGCCGTGGGAAGTCGCCGAGACTTATGCGCCGGATCTTTTGCGCAAGCTGATGAATGTCGATCTGCCCGATGGCACGTTCCTCAATCTGAATTTCCCCAATTGCGCGCCCAAGGATGTGCAGGGCGTTTCCGTGACCGGACAGGGCAAGCTCGATTTCGGCCTGACGGTGGAAGAGCGTCAGGATGGCCGCGGTTTTCCCTATTACTGGCTGCGCTTCGGCGAGCGTCTCGGCACCTTCCGCGAAGGCACCGATATCCACGCTTTGAAACATGGCAAGATTTCCGTCACACCGCTTAAGCTTGACCTGACGGACTACACGGTGAAGGATCGGGTTGCGCAAGCACTTGGATTCGGAGTCGCCGATTGAAATCCGCAATGGTCGAAAAGGAAGGTTTTGCCGCTCTCGTTCTCCGCTTAAGGGGCGAGGGGATTTCCGATCTTGACCTTCTGACGGCGGTCGAGCAGACGCCACGCTCCAAATTCGTGCCGCCGCAATTTGCGGCGGACGCCTATTCCAGCCGCACGATCCCGATCGACTGCGGCGCCTTCATGGAAGGCGCCGACATGGCGGTGAAGATCCTTGCCCGGCTGCAGCTGAAACCCGGCCAGCGCGTGCTGGAAATCGGCACGGGCAGCGGTTTCATGACCGCGATCATCGCTCGCCGGGTGGAGCGCGTCTTTTCGCTGGAGCGTTACAAGACGCTGGTGCAGCAGGCGCAGAACTGTCTCGACGATCTCTCCATCCGCAATGTCGTCATCCGTCAGGCGGATGGCAGCAACGGCCTGGTGGGCGAGGGCACCTTCGACCGCATCGTCTCCACCGCCGCCTTCACCACCATGCCACGCTTCTTTGCCGAGCAGATCGTTTCGGGCGGCATGATGATCGCGCCGATCATTCTTGAAGACGAGCGCTGCGTGATGACGCGCTTCTCCAAGACCGGCAGCCGCTTCGAGAAGGAAGAGCTGTTCGAGGCGCCTTACCTGCCGCTCAGCACTCATATTGCGCGTCATTTGTGACAAAATGAAAATTTTGGCGACATTCTATTTTTGTCTCCTAATGTTCTGAATTGCCGCAACTATCTGATTTTCAATATCATTATTGTATCAACATGACGCATCCGGTTTTCGTCATGGTTATCGAAGTGTCAAAAAAGCGCTGAACGGCTTAACGTTTTAACGGCGTGGTAACACTAACGCGCTTTAATCATAAACATCGACGCATGGTTTTCCCCACCTCGGGAAATGGGCCTTGCAAGAAGTGAAATTTGTGCCGGATCGGTCTCGATGCGGCGGGTTGGCGTCAGTGTAGATCGAGTCATGCGTATGAGACATTCGTCTAAAATCGGAAAATCAGTCGCAAAAATGTTCGCAGCGGCATTGCTGGCAAGCGTCGCAACGGGCTGTAGCTCGGATGCAACGCGGTTCAGCGGCCTCTTTTCCAGTGGACCGGATCAGATGACCACGGCGTCAATTCCTGCCCGTCAGGGCGGCGGTGCTTACGGGCAGGCCCCGGTTCCGCAGGGCGACATGAATGGCGGTTACGCCTCTGCCGCACCGCAGGGCGGTTATGCCAACCAGAACATGGCGGGCAATTCCTACCCGCAATCGGGTGGTTATGGCGGCGTTCAGCCTTCCACGGCCCGCTCGGCTTCGGCCTCTCCGGTGCAGCGTTCCGAGCTGTCGGCGCCGACGGCGGTGGCAAGTCGCGATCCGTCGACCCGCAACGAAGCCATGGCCCAGCCTTTCCCGTCCGCTCAGCCCAAGGCCGCGCCGTCTCTTGCAGCGCCCGCCCGGCAGGCTGCCGCTCCCGTCACCGACAATCTGACCACCGCAACCGTCCGTTCCGACAAGAACGGCTGGCACACCGATGGCGCTTCCTCCGTGACCCTGCGTCCCGGCGAAAGCATCGCGACCCTCTCCAACCGCTACGGCGTTCCGGAAAAGGAACTGCTGCGCGTCAACGGTCTGAAGACCGCATCCTCGGCGCAGGCCGGCCAGTCGATCCTCATTCCGAAGTTCGGTCAGGTCCGCAATGCCGCCAAGGACGCGGCCGGCGATATCGCTCTCAACCGCAATGGCGACCAGCCGACACCGCTGCGTAGTCCTGAAGGGAACGTGGCCGTGCTGCCGTCGCAGGCCGCCGCCCGTGACAAGGTTTCCTCCGAGGCCGGCAAGCTGACGCCTCCCGGCGGCAAGCCGCTGCCGCCGACCGGTGGTTACAAGGTTCAGCCGGGCGACAGCCTGGCGAAGATCGCCCGTGAAAACGGCGTGTCGGTCGCTGCCCTCAAGGCGGCAAACGGTCTCAGCAACGAAAGCATCCGCGTCGGCCAGACGCTCAATATGCCGGGCGCTTCGACGGATGCCATCAAGACGGCTTCCGTTCCCGCCAAGGAAGCGGCCAAGCCGGTCGAAACCGCATCGGCCAAGCCTGAGCCCTACAAGGCACCGGCTGCTGCCGCGGCTCCGACTGCGCCTGCCACACCGGCCACCGCCAGTGTCAGCGACATCGAGAAAAAGGCCGACATGGCTTCCGTCGCACCGGAATCCACGGGCATCGGCAAATATCGCTGGCCGGTTCGCGGCGCGGTCATCAACAATTTCGGCGACAATGTCGAAGGTAGCCGCAACGATGGCATCAACATCTCCGTTCCCGAGGGCACGCCGATCAAAGCTGCCGAAAATGGCGTGGTCATCTATGCGGGCAACGGCCTGAAGCAGCTCGGCAACACGGTTCTCGTCCGCCATGACGACGGCAAGGTCACCGTTTACGGCAATGCCGCCAATCTCGACGTGCAGCGCGGCCAGAAGGTTCAGCGCGGCCAGACCATCGCCACATCGGGCATGACCGGCAGCGCCAAGCGTCCGCAGGTTCACTTCGAAGTTCGCAAGGATGCGACGCCGGTGAACCCCTCCAGTTTCCTTGAATAGGTATTGCGTCTCAAGGAATGATGAAGCCGGGTGAAGAGCCCGGCTTTTTCATTTTTGGGGTGAGGGATCACGGGAGCTTGCGTCGTCGTTGCGGCAGGCGTTGTGGGTTTCGGCTTCACGGCACTTCTCCTCCGTCATGCCGGACCTGATCCGGCATCCAGCGCGTCGGCGCGGCGAGAGGGTCCTTTCAGCCCAAGGACTTGGGCTGGCTGGATACCGGCTCAGGGCCGGTATGACGGAAGTGGGGAGCCAGTCGGCTCGGACATCATCCCCGTTTCCAGCAGCAATTACCGCCTCACCAGTCCCACCGTCTTCTCGATGAAATCGGCAATGGCCCCGGTATCGTCGAGATCGAAAACCGGCAGCGCCGTGTCCGTCACCGCGTGGTCGGCGGCAATGGCGACGATATGCGGATCGAGTGGCGCAAGCGGTTCGGTCTTGGCGGCCTCCAGCCGGCGAGCTTCGATCTTCGGCACCGGCTCGTATTTATAGCCTTCGATCAGCACCAGATCGCAGGGGGCGAGGCGGGCGAGAATATCCTCGAAGGAGGGTTCCGGTTCGCCGCGCAATTCATGCATGATGGCGAAGCGGGTGCCGGAAACGATGGTGACTTCATGTGCGCCGGCCTGGCGGTGACGCCAGCTATCCGCCCCGACCTTGTCGATATCGAAATCATGATGGGCGTGCTTGATGGTGGAGACGCGGTAGCCGCGCGCCGTCAGTTCGGTGACGATACGGACCGCAAGGCCGGTCTTGCCCGAGTTTTTCCAGCCGGCGATGCCGAAGACCTTTTGTGCCGTCATGATTGCAGGTTCTCCAGATAACTGCGCGCCAGCGCCAGTTCATCCGGCGTGTTGATGTTGAAGAACGGATCGAGGCTGCCCTTTGCCGTTTCCAGCGGCGGGAAGGCCACGCCTATGGTGACATGCCGGGCGAGATAGGCGCGGATGCGCCGGTTCGCATCGTTCTTCAGCCACGCCTCGAGATCGTCGGCCAGCGCCAACGGCCACAGCGCAAATACCGGGTGAAGCTGGCCGCTGGAGGCGGCGATGACGATCGCATTGTCCGACAGGTGTTCGCAAAGCCGCGCCACGAGATCGTCCGGGAAAAATGGGCTGTCGGCAGGCGCCGTCAGAAAGTGGCTCGCCGCATCCCCGCGGTGCTGGAAATGGCGCATGCCGGCCAGAATACCCGCGAGCGGTCCGGCATGGCCGTTCAGCGTATCGGGCAGGAGCGGCAGGCCGAAACTCTCCGCCCAGCCATTGGCCGCGTTGATGGTGACATCTGAGACCTGCGGCGTGATGCGGCTGATGACATGGGAGATGAGGGGCGCATCGCCCAATTGCACCATCGCCTTGTTGCTGCCCATGCGCCGCGAAAGCCCGCCGGCGAGCACGAGACCGGGTATTTCGAAAGGGGCCGTCATTCCCGCTTTTCCTGCAGCCTTACGACATAGGTGGTGAGGAGGGCGACAAGGCCGGTCGCCAGCATCACCAGAAGAAGCGGCCAGGTTCCGTCCTCTCTGGACAGGACCGAGGAGGCGAGCACCGAGAGCGCTGCGCCGCCGCCGATGGTCATCGCGCCGCCGAGGCCGGAGGCGGAACCGGCCAGATGCGGCTGGACGCTGACCATGCCTGCATTGGCGCTCGGCAGTGTCACGCCGTTGCCGACGCCGATCAAGGCGAGCGGCACGAAAAACGCATAGGCGCTTTCCGCCCCGGCGGAGATCAGCACCATGGTCGTGGCGATGCCCGCAATGGCGATGACATTGCCCGACAGCATCATGCGGGTAATGCCGATTTCGCTGGCATAACGGCCGGAGATGAAGTTGCCGAGCATGTAACCGCTTGCCATGAAGAAGAATTGCAGGCCGAGCATGGCCGGCGCAAGCCCGTAAAGCACGCTGCCGACAAAGGGCGCACCGCCGAGGAAGGAGAAGAACATGCCTGACGAGAAGGTCGAGGTCAGTGCATAACCCCAGAACAGCGGCGAGCGCAGAAGTTCCGGCCAGGCGTGAAATTGCTGCGAAAAGCTCGCCGACTTATTGTGGTTGGTTTCGCCGAGATCGAACCAGGCGAGCACCAGAATGCCGACGCCGAGCAGGGAGAGGAGGGCGAAGCTCGACTGCCAGCCGGAGATGTCGTTAAGCAGCCCGCCAACCGTCGGCCCCACCATAGGCACCACGGACATGCCCATGGTCACGTAGCCGATCATCGAGGCCGCCTGTTCCATCGGCACCATGTCGCGCACGATGGCGCGCGCCAGCACGAAGCCGGAAACGACGGCCGCCTGCGCGACGCGCCCGATCATGAAGACGGTGATGTTGGGCGCGAGCATGCAGACGAGCGTTGCGACGATCATGATGGCGATGCTGGCCAGCATGACCGGGCGGCGTCCGAAGAGATCGGAAAGCGGGCCGATGATGAGCTGCAGGCAGGCGGTGGCGGCAAGATAACCCGAAACGGCAAATTGCATCACCGCGTAGTCGGTCTCGAAATAAACCGCCATGGCCGCAAGCGAGGGCAGGAACACATTCATGCACAGCGCCGCAACGCCGGCGATGACGACCAGCGTGATGATGTGGGGCGGGGTGGTCCTGTCCAGAAAACGGCCGCTGTTCATGTCATTCTCCCGCCTCTTCCGTAACGGCAGTTTTCGTTACGGAAGCCGGCCGTACCGTGGTCGCGGCGGTGGGTGTGGCGGCTGCGCGCTTGGCCATCTGCGAGCGCTTGCGCAGGCTTTCGCGGTAGAAGGTATAAAGGCCCGAACCGATGACGATCATGGCGCCGACGATGGTGTAATTGTCGATCTTTTCGTTGAAGAAGAACACGCCGATCATGAAACCCCAGAGCAGGCCGGTATAACGGAACGGCGCGACGAAGGAGATTTCGCCTGATCTCATCGACAGTATGATCGCCTGATAGCCGACCAGCACCAGAATGGCCGAAGCGGCCAGATGCGACACGATCATGAAGTTCATCGGTTGCCAGCCGCCGAAGGGCACGATCAGCAGGCCGCCCACCGCCATGTTGACGAAGGCGGTGATGACGGTGATGGCGAGCGAGGGCACATCGGCATACATTTTCCGGGTCAGCAGATCGCGCGCGGCAGTGACGGCGAGCGATGCGACGACCAGAAGCGCACCCGGCGTGAAGCCTTCCGGGCCGGGCCTGATGATGACGAGCACACCGATAAAGCCGACGATGATCGCCACCCAGCGCCGCCAGCCCACGGGTTCGCGCAGAAACAGCGCCGCACCCAGCGTCACCACCAGGGGCAGGGACTGCAATATGGCCGAGGCATTGGAAAATTCGATAAGGCCGAGCGCCGTCAGATAGAGCACGGCCGCAGTCACCTCGCAGAGACAGCGCAGGATGATGATGGGGCGCATGAGGGTTTTCAGCGGCCGGAGCGCGCCGAAGTGGCGGGCGGCGATGTAGATCAGCACCACCGTCATGATGCCGCGGACGAACATGATCTGGCCGGTGTTGATATAGGGGGTGACGGATTTCGTCAGGGCGTCATTGGCCGTGAAGCTTGCCATGGCGAGCGCCATCAACAGGGCGCCGCGCGTATTGTCCGTCAATGCCATTCCAAAATATCCCAGACCATGCGCGGTTTTCCCGGCCGCCCTTTCGGGGCGATTTGGGTCGCCTTTCCGGCGTGACCGCGCATTCCTCCATGTAAAGAGACGTGGCACGGCACAGCCGGCATTTCAACCGTTTATATGGGTGGGTGGACGAGAAACAGTGTCAGTCGTCGCTCAGCCGCCGGTCACGCTCATATGGCGGGAGACGGCAGGCCGGTTGTGGGTGCGGTCGATGATGAAATCATGCCCCTTCGGCTTGCGCAGAAGGGCTTCATCGATGGCGCTGGAAAGATAGGCGTCGCTGTCGGAGGCGCGCAGCGCGGTGCGCAGATCGGCGGCGTCATCCTGGCCCAGGCACATATAAAGCGTGCCGGTGCAGGTGAGGCGGACGCGGTTGCAGCTTTCGCAGAAATTATGCGTCATCGGCGTGATGAAGCCGAGCCGGCCGCCGGTTTCCTTCACCGTCACGTAACGGGCGGGGCCGCCGGTCTGGTAATCGCTGTCGATGAGCGTGAAATTCTTTTCGAGATCGGCGCGCAACTGCGAAAGCGGCAGGTAGCGGTCGGTCCGGTCTTCCTCGATCTCGCCCATCGGCATGGTTTCGATCACCGTCAGGTCCATGCCGCGACCGTGGGCGAAACGCATGAGATCGGGAATCTCGGCGTCGTTGAAGTCCTTCAGCGCCACCGCGTTGAGCTTGACCTTGATGCCCGCGGCCTGGGCGGCGTCGAGCCCCTCCATGACGCGGTCGAGATCGCCCCAGCGGGTGATGTGGCGGAACTTATCGCGGTCGAGCGTATCGAGCGACACGTTGATGCGGCGCACGCCGCAATCGGCGAGTTCTGCGGCGAATTTCGCAAGCTGCGAGCCGTTGGTGGTCAGCGTCAGCTCGGTGAGGGCGCCTGTGCGCACATGCCGGCCGAGGTTCCTCACCAGCGACATGATGTTCTTGCGCACCAGCGGCTCGCCGCCGGTCAGCCTCAGCTTGCGCACGCCGCGCGTTATGAAGACGGAACAGAGCCGGTCGAGTTCTTCGAGCGTCAGAAGGTCCTTCTTCGGCAGGAAGGTCATGTGTTCGGACATGCAATAGGTACAGCGGAAATCGCAGCGGTCGGTAACGGAAACGCGCAGATAGGTGATGGCGCGGCCGAAAGGGTCCACCATCGGTGTGCTGTTTTCCGTCAGGGTTTTCGCTTTTTCAAGCGAGCCGGAGAAACCGTTCACGTCTCCATCCTCAATGCGCCTTGCGCCGGGCATACACGCTGAATGTGTGCTCTATTAGCTGATGTAGTGGCTTGCCTATCGTGAGGCAAGTCCGTAATTCTGACGCATATGACGAGCTTGCGGAAGTGAAAAATGAGCGATGCCTGGCCGACCGAGCTGCTTGTGTCGAAAGACCGGCGCGAATTGACCGTTTCCTTCGACGATGGAAGCGTTTACCGGCTTCAAGCCGAGATGCTGCGCGTGCTTTCGCCCTCTGCCGAGGTGCAGGGCCATGGGCCGGGACAAAAGGTCACGGTGCCCGGCAAACGCGATGTTGCCATCCGTTCTATGGTCGCCACCGGCAATTATGCGGTTCGCATCGTTTTCGACGATGGCCACGATAGCGGCATCTATACCTGGAAATATCTGAAGGAACTGGGTGAGACCGGGGATGCGCTGTTTGCGGATTATGAGCGGCAGCTCGCCGAAAAGGGCTTGAGCAGGGAGCCGCGATACCGGTAAGCGGACGCAAGGCCTGCGGACGCTTCTCTCCTCATTCCTGTGCTTGTCACAGGAATCCAGCCAGCCCAAGTCCTTGGGCTGAAAAAGACTCCTCCCGCCGCGCCGACGCGCGTCGACTGGATTCCTGTGACAAGCACAGGAATGAGGGGAAGGAGGACAGCGGCATCTGAAGCCCGCATGCCTGATGGACAAATAACCCGTTGAATCTGCGCATCGTCCTTCAGTAAAATCGTTTTCGCTTTTCACGCCGATGCGCTAGGAAGTGAGGGAGGGAACACCCTCGTCTTATCGATTTTCAGCGGGGTGGCGTGTGGCTGTAGAAGCGAACGGAAATGATCTGGCCCAGGTGGTCGTGTTGCTGGCGGCAGGCGTTGTCGCCGCGCCGATCTTCAAGCGCATCGGCCTCGGTTCGGTGCTCGGCTATCTGGCCGCCGGTCTGGTCATCGGGCCTTACGGTCTCGGTTTTTTCTCCGATTCGCAGGCCATTCTGCATATAGCGGAACTCGGTGTGGTGATGTTCCTGTTCATCATCGGCCTTGAAATGCAGCCGTCGCGGCTGTGGTCGATGCGGCAGGATATTTTCGGGCTGGGGGCGCTGCAGGTGCTGGTCTGCATGGCGGGCCTGACATTGATCGGGGTCGGTCTCGGCTTTCCCGTCATCATGTCCTTCGTCGCTGGCACCGGTTTCGTGCTGACATCGACGGCGATCGTCATGCAGATGCTGCAGGAGCGCAACAGCATGTCGAGCCTGAAAGGCCAGCGCATCATCGCCATCCTGCTGTTCGAGGATTTGGCCATCGTGCCGCTGCTGGCGCTTGTCGCCTTCCTCGGTTCGGGCGGCGAACATGTCACGGCGTCGGAGCGCTGGGCTTCCGTCGGCATCGCGCTTGCCGCCGTCGGTGCGCTAATCCTTGCCGGGCGTTATCTTCTCAACCCGTTTTTTCGCCTGCTCGCGGCTTCCGGCGCGCGGGAGGTGATGACTGCCGCGGCGCTGCTGGTGGTGCTGGGTTCGGCGCTGCTGATGCAGGTCAGCGGCCTTTCCATGGCAATGGGCGCGTTTCTTGCCGGCGTGCTGCTGTCGGAATCCTCCTTCCGCCATCAACTCGAGGCGGATATCGAGCCGTTTCGCGGCATCCTGCTCGGCCTGTTTTTCCTCGGCGTCGGCATGGCGATCGATCTTGCCGTCATTGCCTCCAACTGGCAGCTCGTGGTCATCAGCGTCGCGGGCTACATGCTGCTCAAGGCCTTCCTGATCTATGGCGTGGCGCGGGCGCTCGGCACCACCCGGCGCGAAAGCCTGGAACGGGCGGTGCTGATGGCGCAGGGCGGCGAATTCGCTTTCGTGCTCTATTCGGCCGCCGTCAGCGCCGGCATTCTCGACCGGGAGGCGAACGCCATCCTGACGGCGACCATCATCATCTCCATGGTGCTGACGCCGCTGATGGTCATCCTGCATGATCGGCTGGTGCCGGCGGCGGTTCCGAATACCGACGATCTCGACGTGCCTGAAAATGTCGAGGGCAGCATTCTGTTGATCGGTTTCGGACGTTTCGGCCAGATCGTCAGCCAGCCGCTTCTGGCGCGGGGCTACACGCTGTCGCTGATCGACAAGGATGCCGACTTCGTGCGTGATGCGGCGGAATTCGGCTTCAAGGTCTATTATGGCGACGGCTCGCGGGCGGAAATCCTGCATGCCGCCGGTGCGGGCACGTCGCGCGCGGTTCTCATCTGCGTCGACGACAAGGAGGCGGCCGTCAGGATCGCGGAGATCGTCAAGCACGAATTCCCGCTGGTTCCGGTTCTCGCCCGTGCTTACGACCGCGGCCACGCCATCGATCTGCTCAAGGCTGGCGTCGATTACCAGATCCGCGAAACGCTGGAATCGGCGCTGAATTTCAGCGAGGAAGTGCTGGGCGCCATGGGTGAGGAGCGGGAAGACGCCGCGCGTCTGGTGGAAGAATTCCGCGACCGCGACGAGGAACGTTTCGCCATGGAAGTCGTCGGTGGCATTTATGCCGGCCGTTCGCTGATCCGCGGCAACGCCCAGCCGGCCGACCTCGTTGCCGCCCGGACCGCGCGCGAGCGGGCCGAGCGGGAAAAGGCGGAAGCGGCAGAGGAATAGGACGCCCCGGTCTTTCGGCGGCGACAGAGGGAATTGGCAGGGATAGGAACGGACATGACGATCATTCGCACGGTTGAGGAATTGAAGGCCATCTATGACAGCACGAGCGAGGCATCTATCGCCAAGGTGACAGCCACGCTGACGGCCGAATACCGGCTGATGATCGAGACTTCGCCCTTCCTGGCGCTTGCGACGGTCGGGCCGGAAGGCATGGACTGTTCGCCGCGCGGCGACAAGGGCGGCGTGGTCCGGGTGGCCGATGAGGGGACCGTGCTTTTGCCGGACTGGCGCGGCAATAACCGCGTCGATTCGCTTCTGAACATCGTGCGCGATCCACGCGTGGCGCTGATGTTCCTGATACCCGGCTCGAATACGACGATGCGCATCAACGGCCGCGCCGTGGTCTCCGTCGATCCCGATCTGCTGGAAAGCTTCGAGATGGATGGCAAACATCCGCGCACCGTCATCGTGGTGACAATCGATGAAGTCTATTTCCAGTGCGCCCGGGCGCTGATGCGCTCGGAATTGTGGAACCCCGATAATTTCGTCGACCCGGCCTCGCTTCCGACACCCGGTCTTCTGCTCAAGGCGGCCAAGGCGGAATTCGATCAGGAGACCTATGACCGGGAATGGGCGGCGCGGGCGGCGAAGACCATGTGGTGAGGCTTCCCCCTCCCACCCTCATTCCTGTGCTTGTCACAGGGATCCAGTCGACGCGCGTCTGCGCGGAGGGGAGGAGTCCTTTCAGCCCAAGGACTTTGGGCTGGCTGGATTCCTGTGACAAGCACAGGAATGAGGGTGGGGAGAGCGCCGTGTTTTTAATGCGCCCAAATTGGCGCAATTTGCTTCACGTCCGATAAATCAGCCAGTTCTTGCCGGTATAGTTCTTCTGCATGCCGTCCTCGTAATAGACGGAGCGGTTCCGGCCGGTTTCCTTGGCATGGTAGAGCGCGGTGTCGGCATGGCCGTAAAGCTCGCTCGGGTTGGTGGCCTGTGCGGCGGAAGCGAAGCCGAGGGAGATCGTCACCGTGCCGTAGTCGGCGCCCGATCTCGAATTGCGGAAGGGTGTGCTTTCCAGCGACAGGCGGATGCGCTCGCACATCACCATCACCTCTTCCGGCGTATTGCCATCCAGAATGATGGCGAATTCCTCGCCGCCGCTTCTGGCGACAAAACCATCTTTGCGGACATTGGCGCGGATGACCGAGGCGACGGTGGCGAGAATCTTGTCGCCGACCGGATGGCCGAAAGTGTCGTTGATCCGCTTGAAATGATCGATATCGAGCAGGACGAGCGTGGTATATTGCAGGCCGATGGAGCTGTCATAGACGGATGCCAACCGGTCGTCGAAGGCACGCCGGTTGGACAGGCGCGTCAGCGAATCCGTATTGGCGATGCGCTTGTACTCATCCAGCTCCAGACGCACCTGATGCATTTCCTCGGCATGGCGGTTGACATCGTTGAAGGCCTTTTCGCCGTCGATGATCTTCGAGCCGGTGGCCTCGGCCAGCAGCGAAATCGCATTCCTCAGAATATTGCTGCTGGCGGCATTCTTGTCATCGATGCGCTGGCGCGTTTCGCCGAGAATCCTGTTGTAGTTTTCGATGGAGGATTGTTCGCGCCTCAGGGTGCCCAGAAGGCCCTCCAGTTCGCGTCTGAGCTTCTCATGCGCATCGTCGATGGACCGGGCGGGATTGCCTTCCCCGTAACGTGAGGACAGCTCGTCCAGATCCTCCTGCGTGACCCGGTTTCCAAGCGCTGCCAGATCCTTCGTCAGGGCAGGGTTCGAACCGATATAGGCTTCGTAAAAGAGGCTGTAGTTACGCGGGATCGGCGAAACACCCATGCTCCGCATGGCATAGGCAATCTGCCCGGCAATGTCGGGCCCCGTGGTTTTGGGCGTGGATGCCGTGTTCATCAAGAAACTCCAGTGAGTCTGCTTATCGACTATGATCATTATTATGAAGCTCGTTTTGGAAAGCTTAATTTATGGGAAACTAATTTTTGTGCCCGGAAACTTCATTTTCGTCACTTTTTATTTTATTTAATTGATAAATATAAGTAATTTTCATTTTGAAGAATTCCGGAAGTTTTTCCCTCTACTATTCGCCTTGGTGACAGCATCGCATTTATTCTGTCAATCCCAATAACGGGATTCGTGTGATTTATTTTGGCACAACAATATGGAGAAATAATCCCGCGGCGGAAAGGCATGGTGGTTTTTGAATTCGTGGAGATCCCGCCTATAGGCGGTTTTTTTTGTCATTCGTGTCGGGATACAGGAATGTTACAGTCTTATCTTCGGTTTCCGTGCCATGCGGCACGCGGCGGTGCCGTTTTGTGACGGCGCGGCAACCATTCGGTAAGGTTCAGAAGGAGGCGAGTTATGCTGCTGGCCGCAGGTCCGGCCGTATCGCCTGCGTGTCAGGATCTCAGCCTGATGACCGGGCATTCCGCGCCGGCCACCGCCGCCGGCGCATTTGGCGGGCGCACGATCAAGCCGTCGGAATGGGCCAATATCTTCATCATCGATGAATCCTGCTTCGCATGGGCTTCCGCCACCAGCAGGCCGTTTTCGTCCGTGCTGAAACGGGCGCGCAGATAATCCTGCCGGTGATCATTCGCTTTCAACGGCGTGGCGGTGCGGGCGATGGCCGCGCGTTGCAACGGCGCGCGGCCGGCGATGCTGCGGAGCAGCGGCTCGAGGAACAGCAGGCCGCAGACGAGGCTGGCAACCGGGTTTCCGGGCAGGCCCAGAACCTGCATGGCGCCGATGGACCCGACCATCAGCGGTTTCCCCGGACGCATGGCGATGCGCCAGAAATCGAGCTGCATGCCTTCCGCCTTCAAGGCGGCCTGCACGAGGTCGTGGTCGCCGACGGAGGCGCCGCCGAGCGTCACCAGCACATCGACCTTCGCCGCGACCGCTTTGCCGATGGCGGCGCGGATCAGCCTGTCATCATCGGCGATGATACCGAGATCGACAACCTCGGCACCCGCCTGCCGGGCGAGGGCGGCGACGCCGAAGGTGTTGGAGGCGATGATCTGGGCGGGCTGCGGCGCGCTTCCCGGCGGCAGCAGCTCATCGCCGGTGGCGAGGATGGCGATGCGCGGCCTGCGATAGACGGTGAGCGCGGCATGGTTCATCGCCGCCGCGAGCGTCAGGTCGGTGAAACCGAGTTCCCGCCCGGCCTTCAGGGCCGCTTCGCCTTCGGTAAAATCCTGTCCGCGCGGGCGGATATGTCGCCCGGCGGTGACGTCGAAGGCGGTGCGGATTTTTCCGCCCTCCAGCACTTCGGCATCTTCCTGAATGAGAATGGTATCCGCACCCTGCGGCACGGGCGCGCCGGTGAAGATGCGCACGGCCTGACCTTCACCCACCGTGCCGGTAAAGGCATGGCCGGCGGCGGCCTGACCGATGACGGTGAGGACCGAGCCGATCTCCGCCGCATCGGTGCTGCGCAGCGCATAACCGTCCATGGCCGAGGCATCGAAGGGGGGCTGGGTGAGGCGCGCGGTGAGATCGGCCGAGAGAACCCGGCCATCGCATTCGGCGAGCGGCAGGGTTTCGCTTTCGGTCACCGGAACCGCTGCTTCCAGAAGGCGTCTCATGGCCTCATCCACGGGCAGCAGCGGTTTCATTCACGTCTCCTGTCGCCGGAAATCGCCGGATTTTCCGCCGCTCTTTTCCAGAAGGCGAATATTGACGATTTCCATCGCCTTGTCGGCGGCCTTGGCCATGTCATAGATCGTCAGGCAGGCGATGGATACGGCGGTCAGCGCTTCCATCTCCA
Organism: Agrobacterium sp. 22-221-1; assembly: GCF_053522445.1. Lineage (NCBI taxonomy): Bacteria > Pseudomonadati > Pseudomonadota > Alphaproteobacteria > Hyphomicrobiales > Rhizobiaceae > Agrobacterium > Agrobacterium sp. 22-221-1. The sequence continues at coordinate 40,501 of NZ_JBNWCL010000025.1, read as the reverse complement.
CGCCGGTCTTGCCGGACAGTTTCACCAGCGCTTCGACCCGCAGGCCGGGCAGGGCGGCGTCTTCGGCAATGTCCACCGCCACCTTGGTCAGCATCAGCGGATGGCAGAGCGGGATGAGGTTTGCCGTCTGTTTGGCGGCCATGATGCCGGCGAGGCGCGCGGTGCCGATGACATCGCCCTTCTTGGCGTTGCCCTCGCGGATGAGCGCCAGCGTTTCCGGCTTCATCTTCACGAAGCCTTCGGCGACGGCGACACGGACAGTTTCGGTCTTGTCGCCGACATCGACCATATGCGCTTCGCCGCCGGCATCGATATGGGTGAGCTTTCCCGCCTCGCTCATCGGTGCATTATTCCGCGGCCAGAATGCCGGATTGGCCGGTCAGAAGGGCTTTGGTGGCCGCCGTCACATCGTCCTTGCGCATCAGGCTTTCGCCAACGAGGAAGGTGCCGATGCCGCTTTTTTCGAGACGCTTACAATCCTCGAAGGTGGAGATGCCGCTTTCGCCGACCAGCAGCTTTTCGGCCGGCACGAGGCCTGCGAGCTTCTCGCTGGTTTCGAGGCTGACTTCGAAGGTGCGCAGGTTGCGGTTGTTGATGCCGAGAAGCGGCGAGGAAAGCTTCAGCGCCCGTTCCGTTTCTTCCTCATCGTGCACTTCCACCAGCACATCCATGCCGAGCGCGAAAGCCTCGTCCTCAAGGCGTTTCGCCTCGTCGTCGGACAGCGAGGCCATGATGAGGAGAATGCAGTCCGCGCCCCAGGCGCGCGCCTCATGCACCTGATAGGTCTCGAACATGAAATCCTTGCGCAGCGCCGGAAGCGAGCAGGCATTGCGGGCGGCGGTCAGGAATTCCGGGGCGCCCTGAAAGCTTGGGCTATCCGTCAGCACCGAAAGACAGGCGGCGCCACCGGCTTCATAGGCGGCGGCCAGCGCCGGCGGATCGAAATCCGGACGGATGAGGCCCTTGGAGGGGCTGGCCTTCTTGATTTCGGCGATCAGGCCGAACTTGCCTTCGGCCTGCTTTGCCCGGAGCGCCCTGTAGAAACCGCGCGGCGCGCTCTGGTCGGCGGCCATGGCCTTCAGGTCGGCCAGCGAAACCTTCGCCTTGGCGGCGGCGATTTCCTCGCGCTTGTAAATCTCGATCTTTTTCAGAATGTCGCTCATGATCTCGCTCTCATTCCTGATCCTCGTTGGACACGGCAACCAGACGGTCGAGCGCGGCTGCGGCCTTGCCGCTGTCCAGCGCCTCGCTGACGATCGCCATCGCCTGAGACAGTGTTTCCGCCTTGCCGGCGATAACCAGCGCTGCGGCCGCGTTGCACAGCGACACGTCGCGATAGGCGTTGCGCTTGCCGGACAGGACCTCGCGCAGCGCCGCCGCATTGGCAATGCCGTCGCCGCCCTTCAAATCTTCCATGGAAGCGGGCTCGACCCCGAAATCCTTCGGCGTCAGGTCGAAGGTGCGGATCTTGCCATTTTCCAGTGCCGCGACATGGGTAACGCCCGTGGTCGTCACCTCGTCCATGCCGTCGCCATGCACGACCCAGATGCTTTCTGAACCCAGATCGCGCAGCACTTCGGCAAGCGGCACCAGCCAGCGCGGCGAAAAGACGCCGAGCAATTGCCGTTTGGCGCCGGCCGGGTTGGAGAGGGGGCCGAGCAGGTTGAAGATCGTGCGCGTGCCGAGTTCGACGCGGCTTGGGCCGACATGGCGCATGGCCGAATGGTGAAGCTGCGCGAACATGAAACCGAGACCCGCCTCGCTGATGCAGCGGGCGATGAGTTCCGGGCCGATATCGAGCTTCACGCCGAGCGCGGAGAGCGCATCCGCCGTGCCGGATTTGGAGCTCAGCGCCCGGTTGCCGTGCTTGGCGACCGGCAGGCCGGTGCCGGCGACGATGATCGAAGCGAGCGTCGAGATATTATAGGTGCCGATGCCGTCACCGCCGGTGCCGACGATATCGATGGCATTGGCGGGGGCCGAAACCGGCAGCATCCGGGCACGCATGGAGGAGACGGCGCCGACGATTTCATCCACCGTCTCGCCGCGCACGCGCAGCGCCATCAGGAAACCGCCGATCTGCGACGGCGTGGCTTCGCCCGACATCAGAATGTCGAAAGCCGCCCGCGATTCCTCGCGGTTCAGGCTTTCTCCATTTGCGACCTTGGCGATTAGCGGCTTCAGTTCGGCCATCTTGTCGCCCCCCGGGTTAGAAGCCGACCATCGCCTGATCGGCGAGGGCCTGATTGATGGTGACACCATAGTCATTCTGCAGGCGGTTGACCATCTGGTCCAGCATGTCGTCGCCGGCCGCGCGGGCAATGGCGGCGAACTGCTGGTCGTCATTGGCGAGCGCGTCGGCAGGCGCATTGGTGTCGACCGAGGTGACCTTGAAGAGGATACGGCTGGAACCGTCGGCATCGGCCGCCGTGCCCACCTTGCCCTCCGCGCCGGAGAAGACCGCCGCGATGGTCTGCTGGCCGAAAATGGCATCTTCGCTGTTGCGGCGCAGGCCGGACTTCTGTTCGACGGCAAGGCTCAGCTCACCGGCCACGGCTTCCAGCGTGTCGCCCTTTTCGACGCGCGCCTTCAGTTCCTCGGCCTTGGCGGCAAGCGCGTTGCGCTGCTGCTCCGCCGTCCAGTCGGCCACGACATCGTCGCGAACTTCGGCAAGTGTGCGGTCGCGGGCGGCGATGATCTGGTCGACATCGAACCAGATGTAGCCTTCACGGCCGAGATTGATCGGCAGCGCTTCCGTGCCGGGTTCGGTCTTGAAGACCTCCTGCGCGAGCTGCGGGGAGGGCAGGCCCTGAACCGCATCGCCCTTTTCATCGAGGCCGGAAGCGTCGATGGCGGCGATGGTGACGGGTTTCAGGTTCAGCTGCGTTGCGGCATCGGCGAGCGAAGAACCGCCGGCGCGCAGATCCTCGTAACGGTCGTGAACATTGGTGATTTCTTCCGCAGCGGCGGCGGTGGCGAGGTCCTTGCGGATATCTTCCTTCGCCTCTTCCAGCGTGCGGGTCGTTTCCGGCTTGATGCCGGTGACGCGCAGGAGAACCGGGCCGAAGGAACCCTGGACCACCGGCGATACGCCGCCATCCTTCTGGATGGCGAAAGCGGCGTCGGCAATCGACTGGTCGGGGATGGTATCCTTGGTGAATTCGCCGAGAGTGACGTCGGAAGCGGTCTTGCCCTGATCCTTCACCACCTGGTCATAGGTGGTGTTGCCGAGGCGGATCTGCTCGGCGGCGGCCTCCGCCATTTCCTTTTCAGGGAAGGTCAGTTGCTCCACCGTGCGACGGCCGGCGGTGCGGAAGCTGTCCTTGTGGCTGTTATAATAATCGGCGATCTGGGCGTCGGTGACGGCGGCCTGATCGGCGATATCGGACGGCTCAAGCTTCACATAGGTGAACTTGCGGAACTCGGGCGCGCGATATTTCGTCTTGTTGGTTTCGAACCAGGGGGCAAGCACGTCGTCGCCCGGCGCCTTGACCGGCGGAATGACGGCGTTCGAAAGAATGACGTAATCGACGGCGCGCTGCTCGTTGCGATATTGCTTCAGCGCATCCACCAGCACCTGCGGTGCGGCAAAACCGTCGGAAACGGCTTCGACGATCTGGCTGCGGACGGCGACCTTGCTGCGTTCCTTGATATAGTCATCCTCGCGGAAACCGGAATTGCGCAGGCGCTCGCTGAAGAGATTGCGGTCGAACTGGCCGTTCACCGCCTTGAAGGCCGGGTCTTCGGCAATGAGATTGGCGAGGCGGTTTTCCGAGAGGCCGAGATTCATTCTGGACGCGAGCTCATCAAGCGCTGCACCGGCGGCAAGCTGGCTGAAGACCTGACGGTCGATGCCGAAGGCCTTGGCCTGCTCGGTCGTCAGCCTTGTGCCGAACTGACGGCTGAGATCGGAAATCTGGCGCTGATAGGCGAGGCGGAATTCCTCGGGGCTGACCGTCTGGTCGCCCACCGTCATGACGGCGTGGGAATTGGCGGTGACAAGCGATGCGGAAACGCCCCAGATGCCAAAAGAGACAACAAGCAGGAGAAGCAGCAGCTTGGCTGCCATGGTTCGAGAAGCATTTCTCAGGGAATCGAGCATCGTTATGCAAACCTCACAGGAACGTCATCGCGGTCGCCGGCTGTCCGGCCCGCAACGTATCGGCGTTCCTTAAATCAATCCAAACGGAAATTGAAGGGAATTTGCCTTGGAAAAACGGGGTTTTGAAAACGCTTGTGTGATTGGAGGCGGGATTTTCCGCCATCGTCTTTGCCCCATCGCCCCCCGCGAGGCGCAAAATAAAACCGCCCGGAAGGTCCAGGCGGTTGAAAAGAATCACTTTTAAGCGGCCGTCTGCCCGGCCCGTCGCGCTCAGAAGGCGCGGTCGCGCCGGATCATCGCCTTGAATTCCTCGTCTTCACGCCGCATCTCGGCGACCACGGAGACCATCGATGTCACGAACATAACGCTGATCAGGGCAAGAAGCATTGTCAGAAATGTGAACATGATATCGTCTCCGGGAGTTTCGAGAAAATTCTCTCCGTTATCAGTAGTAATTCATATACTGATAACGGGCGGTCAGCTGCGGATAGTCCGGGCCCAGCTTTTCAGGCTTCTGTTCATAAAGGCTAAACGTCGTTGCTACCATTGCGATAACCAGTACTGTCCAGGCTGTGCTGATGACGCTGATTTTCGCCGAAGTAGACTGTTTTTCTCTTATAAACATCTGTCCGTTCCTTTGGTTCTTTCTTAACGCGCCATGTCTCGACATGTTCCGCGTCAACCGTAAAAATCGATTAGCATCGCGCCTGTGAAACTTCCTTGAATGGCTCGTTCATCTGGCGTTCAGGAAACTGGCTGATGTCGTCATTCGAGAAAAAGATACTCGGCAGCGAATGAAGCGATGATCGAAAGGACGATCATGAAGGCCAGCATTTTCAATTCTCCGGATGCTTAACGAGTGAGGGGCGTTTCGGTTTCCCGATGCCGTGCATTTAGACAAAATAGCTGTGAAACCGCACTGAACGGCCCATTCATCCGCGGTTCACGCCGCAGCCGCGCTTGTGAGGGGTGGTTATAAAGTCTTGCGCCGCGTGCCTCTCCATGACAAAAGGCGGCACATATGCTGAAGCGTCGAGACGCGCCCACCACCTGAGAGCGATATGACGATTGCCTTTTATCCAGGATCCTTCGATCCGATGACCAACGGACATCTGGATGTGCTTCTCCAGGCGCTGAACGTGGCGTCGAAAGTCATCGTTGCGGTCGGCATTCATCCCGGAAAAGCGCCGCTGTTCAGCTTCGAGGAGCGGGCAGGGCTGATAAAGCGGGCGCTTGCCGAACATCTGCCGGGCGAAGCGGCGCGCATGGAAGTCGTCTCTTTCGATAATCTGGTCGTCGATGCCGCCCGAGAGCACGGCGCGCGCCTTCTCCTGCGCGGCCTGCGCGACGGCACCGATCTCGATTATGAAATGCAGATGGCCGGGATGAACCGCCAGATGGCGCCCGATATCCAGACCGTATTCCTGCCCGCCGGCACCTCGTCGCGACCCATTACAGCCACATTGGTCCGGCAGATCGCCGCCATGGGCGGCAATGTCGACGCCTTCGTGCCGAAAGCCGTGCTTGAAGCCCTCAACGCCAAGCTGAAGCGCTGACTTCAGCCCCACATTCTGGAGCCAATCCGATGAAACTCGTTCGATTTGCCTTTGCCGGCGCCATGTTTGCAGGCGCGCTCGCCGCCAGCACCTTCGCTTCCGCCGCCGAACTCCTGACCGTGCAACTGAAGGACGGCCCCGTTGTCATCGAACTGATGCCGGATGTCGCGCCCAAGCACGTGGCGCAGATCGAGGCGCTGGCCAAGAAGGGCGCTTATGACAATGTGGCCTTCCACCGCGTCATCGACGGCTTCATGGCGCAGACCGGCGACGTTCAGTATGGCAACATGGAGAAGGGCTTCAGCGCCCAGCGCGCGGGTACGGGCGGTTCCGACCTGCCGGATATTCCGGCCGAATTCTCCAAGGTTCCGTTCACGCGCGGCGTGGTGGGCATGGCCCGCTCGCAGGATCCGAATTCCGCCAATTCGCAGTTCTTCATCATGTTTGCCGACGGCCCGTTCCTGAACGGCCAATATACCGTGGTCGGCAAGGTCGTGTCCGGCATGGAAGCCGTCGACAAGATCAAGCGCGGCGCCGGCGGCAACGGCGAAGTTTCCAACCCCGACCGGATGATCAAGGTCACCGTCGGCAAAAAGTAAGGTAAGGGCAATGGAGCCCGAACAGAGGAGAATAGTCATGGCCGAGATCAAGGATCCGGAAAACACCATCATCATGGAAACGACGACCGGCAAGGTCGTGATCCAGCTGCTGCCGGAAGTTGCTCCGGGCCACGTCGCCCGCATCAAGGAACTCGTATCGGAAGGCGCTTACGATGGCGTCGTTTTCCACCGCGTCATCGAAGACTTCATGGCCCAGACGGGCGACGTGAAGTTCGGCAAGAAGGGTGCGGAAAGCTTCAACCCGGCCCGCGCCGGCATGGGCGGCTCCGACAAGCCGGACCTGAAGGCCGAGTTCTCCGCCATTCCGCACGTGCGCGGCACCTGCTCCATGGCCCGTTCGCAGAACCCGAACTCCGCCAACTCGCAGTTCTTCATCTGCTTCACGGATTCTCCGTGGCTCAACAAGCAGTACACCGTCTGGGGCCAGGTCATCGAAGGCATGGAAGCCATCGACAAGGTCAAGCGCGGCGAGCCGGTGAAGGACCCGGATTCGATCGTTTCCATCAAGCTCGCTTCTGCGGCCTGATTTTCGGAAATTGCAGTTCGACCCGTCTCGCAGTCTATGCGAGGCGGGTTTTGACGTTTATTGACGGTACGTGATTTTAAGGATGGACGCGGCAGTTTTGACGCTTGCCATCCGTCGCGCCGTTCTCTTCTTCCCTCATTCCTGTGCTTGTCACAGGAATCCAGCCAGCCCAAGTCCCTGGGCTGAAAGGACTCCTCCCGCCGCGCAGACGCGCGCCGACTGGATTCATGTGACAAGCACAGGAATGAGGGGCGAGGGGTGCAGATGCGTCAGGCCGCAAAACACCGTGCCGTGTCAAATTGGATTTCTGGAAGACCCTTTCATGCGTGTAGACCTGTTCGATTTCGATCTGCCCGAGGAGAATATCGCCCTGCGCCCGGCGAACCCGCGCGACAGCGCGCGCCTGTTGGTTGTCGATCCGAATGAGAACCGCATGGAAGACCATCGCGTCTTCGATCTGCCGTCCTTCCTGAAGCCCGGCGATGCGCTTGTCTTTAACGACACCCGCGTCATTCCCGCCCAGCTCGAAGGTGTACGCCTGCGCGAAGGCGCGCCGGAGACGGCGGTTTCGGCCACGCTGCACATGCGCGCCGATCAATCCCGCTGGAAGGCTTTCGCGCGTCCCGGCAAGCGCATCAAGCAGGGCGACCGCATCCGTTTCGGTTATGAGCGCGACAATGCCTGCGGCCTTGCCCATCTGGAAGCCACCGTCGAGGAGAAGGGCGAGGAGGGCGAGATCACGCTGCTGTTCGACGTTTCCGGGCCGGTGCTGGACGAGGCGATTGCCTCCGTCGGCCATATTCCCCTGCCGCCCTATATCGCCGCCAAGCGGCCGGAAGATGCGCAGGACCAGACCGATTACCAGACCATCTACGCCCGCGAGAAGGGAGCCGTTGCCGCCCCCACCGCCGGGCTGCATTTCACGCCCGATCTGTTTGCCGCGCTGGACAAGGTGGGCATCGAGCGGCATTTCGTGACGCTTCACGTTGGGGCAGGCACTTTCCTTCCGGTGAAGTCCGACGATACCGACGATCACAAGATGCATTTCGAGATCGGCCATGTGTCGCGGGAAACCGCCGACCGGCTGAATGCCGTGAAGGCACGCGGCGGACGGATCGTTTGCGTCGGCACCACCTCGCTGCGCCTGATCGAAAGTGCGGCCGACGAAAATGGCGTTGTCCACCCGTGGTCCGACGCCACCGGCATCTTCATCACGCCGGGATACCGCTTCCGCGCGGTCGATATTCTGATGACGAATTTCCACCTGCCGAAATCGACGCTGTTCATGCTCGTTTCGGCTTTCTGCGGTCTCGAAACGATGCGTGACGCTTATAAGCACGCCATCGAAACCGGATACCGCTTCTATTCCTATGGCGATTCCAGCCTGTTGTTCCGGAAAAACTGATGCACGACAAATTCACTTTCACCCTGAAAGCCACGAGCGGCGGCGCACGCCTCGGCGAAGTCGCCATGCCGCGCGGTGTCATCCGCACGCCCGCCTTCATGCCGGTCGGCACGGTCGGCACCGTCAAGGCCATGTATCTCGATCAGGTGCGGGAGCTGGGGGCCGATATCATTCTCGGCAATACCTATCACCTGATGCTGCGGCCGGGTCCGGAGCGTGTTGCCCGCCTTGGCGGCCTGCATGAGCTGATCCGCTGGCCGCACCCGATCCTCACCGATAGCGGCGGTTTTCAGGTGATGTCGCTTTCCGGCCTGCGCAAGCTTGACGAGCAGGGTGTGACCTTCAAGAGCCATGTGGACGGTTCTCTGCACCATATGTCGCCGGAACGGTCCATCGAAATTCAGGGTATGCTCGATTCGGATATCCAGATGCAGCTCGATGAATGCATCGCGCTGCCGGCCGAGCGCAAGGAAATCGAGCGCGCCATGGAAATGTCGCTGCGCTGGGCCGAGCGCTGCCGCGTGGCCTTTGGCGAGCAACCCGGCAAGGCCATGTTCGGCATCGTGCAGGGCGGCGACCAGCCGGATCTGCGCGTCCGTTCCGCCGAAGGGCTGAAGCAGCTCGATCTGAAGGGCTATGCGGTCGGCGGCCTTGCCGTCGGCGAGCCGCAGGATGTGATGCTCGGCATGCTCGATATCACCCTGCCGGTGCTGCCCACCGAAAAGCCGCGTTACCTGATGGGCGTCGGCACGCCCGATGACATCCTGAAATCGGTGGCGCGCGGTATCGATATGTTCGACTGCGTGATGCCGACCCGTTCCGGCCGTCACGGGCTTGCCTTTACCCGTCGCGGCAAGGTCAATATCCGCAATGCCCGCCATGCTGAGGATATGCGCCCGCTTGACGAGCAGTCCAACTGCCCGGCCTCGCGCGATTATTCCCGCGCCTATCTGCACCATCTCACCCGCGCCAATGAGGCGCTGGGCGGCATGCTGCTCTCCTGGCACAATCTTGCCTATTATCAGGAGCTGATGCAGGGTATCCGCAAGTCTATCGAGGAAGGCCGTTTCGCCGATTTTTATGCGGAAACCATCGAAATGTGGGCGCGGGGCGATATAGACCCGGTTTAGGTTGCAGAGCTTCCCCCACACTCGACGTCATCCTCGGGCTTGTCCCGAGGATCTACCAATGTAGCAGAAATCAACGAGCGGCAGATCCTCGGGACATCCTCGGACTTGATCCGGGGACCGAGGATGACGGAGGAGAGGTTTCTATCCGCCGCTTTGAACACCCTAAACCTTCCTTCTACGGATTTTTCCTTGGCACACGCGCCTTACGTTCTTTTCCGGGATGATACGACCGGCACGGTGACAGCCTTCACCGAGCCGGAAGACATCATCGTCGCGGATGAACCGGCGTCGTTTTTTGCTGCGCTCAAGCGCATGGAAGAGCTGCGCCGGGCCGGGAAATACCTCGCCGGCTATATGTCCTACGAGGCGGGCTTCCTGTTCGAGCCGAAGCTTGCGCCTTTCGCGGACGAGCCTCGCAACGTGCCGTTTCTCAATTTCGGCGTCTTTTCCGGTCCGCAGCCGGATGAGGGACGGTTTGCGCGGCCGGCAAATCTGCCGGATGCGGATGCGTTTCTGTCCGATCCCGTGCCCGCATGGACCATTCAAGACTATTGCCAGCGTTTCGAGCGTCTGCACGACCATCTGCGTCGCGGCGACTGTTACCAGGGCAATCTGACCATGCCCGTTCATGCCCGCTGGAGCGGCGATCCGCTGACGGCCTTCTGGTCGCTGATCGAACGGCAGCCGGTGAAATATGGCGCGCTGGTCGATCTCGGCGGGCCGGTCATCCTCTCGCGCTCACCGGAACTGTTCTTCTCGGTTGACGGGGAAGGTTTCATCGAAACTCATCCGATGAAGGGAACGACACCGCGCGGAGCCGATGCGGAAGAAGACCGGGCGATTATCGCCGCAATGCTGGCGGACGAAAAGACGCTCGCCGAAAACCGCATGATCGTCGATCTGCTGCGCAACGATATTTCCCGCATCACCGAAGTCGGCAGCCTTGATGTGCCGCGGCTGTTCGATATCGAGACCTATCCGACCGTGCACCAGATGGTCAGCCATGTGCGGGCGAAACTTCTGCCTGACATGGCGGTGGAAGATATCTTCGCCGCCCTGTTTCCCTGCGGCTCCGTTACCGGCGCACCGAAAATGTGGGCGATGAAAATCCTGCGCGAGCTGGAAGCGACTCCGCGCGACGCCTATTGCGGCGCAATCGGCTTCATGTCTCCAAGTGGTGATATGCGCTTCTCCGTGGCGATCCGCACGCTCAGCCTGTTTGACGACGGCCGCGCCGTCTTCAATGTCGGCGGCGGTATCGTGTTCGATTCCGTTGCCGAGGCGGAGTATGACGAGTGTCTGCTGAAATCGAAATTCGCGGTGGGGGACAGGTTGCTTCGGGGTTAGTCGCCTCCCTCATTCCTGTGCTTGTCACAGGAATCCAGCCAGCCCAAGTCCTTGGGCTGAAAAGACTCCTCCCGCCGCACAGACGCGCGTCGACTGGATTCCTGTGACAAGCACAGGAATGAGGGAGGTTGGAGGAAGCTCCGGGGTAAGCAGCCAAATGTGTGCCCTTAGGAAAGCCGGCTACGGTTTTCGCTACCAAACGTCCTCAGCGCCCGATCACCTCAAACACACCATTCTCCACCAGCACCTCTTTCGCCGCCGCATGGCTCAGAAAACCCGCAGGGCTGGCGCTGGCGCCATAGGCGCCCGATTGCAGGATGGCGAGGAGATCGCCGGCCTTGAGCTTCGGCAGCGCCGCATTGCGGGCAAGCGTATCGAGCGGCGTGCAGAGCGGGCCGACGATGGTTGCCGTCTCTTCATGCTTCGCCAGCATCATGGCCGGTGCGACAATGGGATAGTTGCGCTTGACGATCTGGCCGAGATTGCCGGAGGCGGCGAGGTGGTGGTGCATGCCGCCATCCATCACCACGAAGGTGGTGCCGCGCGAGGTCTTTACCGAATTCACCTCCGCCACATAGACGCCGCCGGGACCGGCGAGGAAACGGCCGGGTTCGACGATGACATGGGCGTCGGTTATCAGCGGATGCGCCTTCAGGAGCGCCTTGAGGTCGGGAATGGCGGTGCTGACTTTTTCAAGATCGAGCGGCGTTTCGCCTGCGAAATAGGGAATGCCGAGACCGCCGCCGAGATCGATGGTTTCGAGCGGCTTACCGAGCATCTCGGCCATGCGCGCGGCAAGGGAAATGCCGTGTCTCCATTGGGAGACAAGCGTGTCGGCATCGAGAATCTGCGTGCCGCCGTAAATATGGACGCCGACGAGATCGATATATCGGGCGTCCTTGAAGAGCGGCAGGACATTTTCCAGCTCTTCCTCATCGAAACCGAAGGCGGTGGCCTTGCCGCCCATGCGCATCGCGCCGGCCTGTGCATCCGGCACCGGATTGATGCGGATCGAAGCTTTGACCGGCTTGCCGACTGCCTCGATGCGGGTGATTTCCTCGGCGCTTTCGATGTGGATTTCGCCGATGCCGCCCTCGATCACTTCGCGCAGCTCGGCCATTCCTTTGCCGGGGCCGGCAAAGATGATGTTTTGCGCTGCGACACCGGCCTTGATGGCGGCGCGGTATTCGCCGACGGAAGCGATTTCCGCACCCGCACCTTCCTGCCGGAAAAGCGAGACGATGGCGGGCAGGGGATTGGCCTTCACCGAATAATAGATATCGGCAAAACCGCCGAGCGCGGTTTCGAGATCGCGATAGGCGCGGCGCATGGCGGCGGCGTCATAGAGGAAGCAAGGCGTTCCGGTCCCGGCGACAATATCGCGCACGGGAAGTCCACCGATCATCAGATCGTTCTCGCTTATGTCGAATAACGCGGCTGCAAAAGCCGGGCGGTGGCTCTGGGGTTTATCCGTTGGCGTCATTGTCCGTCCGTTCGCGCACCAGCGCGCGGTAATCCACCTTGCCATTGGCCGTGACCGGCAGTCGTTCCACCAGTTCGATGGCGCGCGGGATCATGAAGGGGGCGAGCATTTCGGCTGCTTTCTTCAGAGCCGCCGTCACATCGATATTCTGGTTGGCGGCAGTCGCCACGGCATGGACCTTTTCGCCCGCAAAGGGGTCGGGCAGGCCGATGACGGCGACCTGCTGGAAAAGGCCTGTCGACATCAGGCTTTCCTCAACCTCGGTCGGGCTGATGCGATAGCCCGACGATTTGATCATTGCATCGTTGCGGGCGACGAAGCTGAAGAAACCATCCTCGTCCTCCACCGCCAGATCGCCGGAATAACACACGGTCTCGCCGCCCATCGCCGCCGGAATGAAGGGGTGAGGGCGCAACACCTTTGCCGTATCCTCCGGCCGGTTCCAGTAACCCAGCGAGACGGTCGGGCCGCGATGCACGAGAATGCCGGGTTCACCCGGCTTCGCCTTTTGTCCCTCGGCGGTGACGATGAAAATTTCGCATTCGGGAATGGCCTTGCCGATGGAGGTCGGGCGGCGGTCGATTTCTTCAGGCGGCAGGAAGGTGGAGCGGAAGGCTTCCGTGAGGCCATACATCAGGTAGATTTTCGTATCCGGCAGCTTCTCGCGCAGCGCTTTTACGGTTTCCTGCGGCACGCGCCCGCCGGAATTGGTGATGTAACGCAGATGCGGCAGAGGCGTCTTTGTGAGCGACGGGGCCGCCTTCGTCAGGATCGCCCAGATCGTCGGCACGCCGGCGAGACCCGTGATGGCATGGTCGCGCAGATCGCGGACGATCTCGTCGCCCAGCCGGAAGGTGGAGATGATCGTGGCCGCGCCCTGTTCCACCGCTGTCAGCAGCTGGTTCAGGCCATAATCGAAGCTGAAGGGCAGGAGGGACAAAATGCGGTCGCTGCCGGTAATTGCCAGATAGGTGCGCACGATGCGCGCGCCGGCGAGAAGATTGCGGTGCGACAGCATCACGCCCTTGGGCGATCCGGTGGAGCCGGAGGTATAAAGAATGGCGGCCAGGTCTTCGCCGATTGCCGCTGAAGGCCGGGCGGGTGTGTCGGCGCGGGCCTCTATCTCTTCCGCCAGCAGCACCGTGACCTCGGGAAGGTCTTCCAGTGCCGCTTTCAGCTCTTCCATCATTGCGGCGTCGCTGATGACGATTTTTGCGCCGCAATCCCTGACGATATGGCGGATCTGCTGCGCCTTCAGCAATGCGTTCACGGGCACGAAGACGCCGGACGCCATGCTCACGCCAAAGATCGACCAGCATTCCTCAATGCCGCGCGGCAGATAGATGACGACGCGGTCTCCGCGTTGCGCTCCGGCTTCCTGCAATGCCGCCGCGCAATGGGCCGCCGCTGCGGAAAATTCGCGATAATTCAGCGATCGGTCCTTGTGGACGAGGGCCTGATCGTCGCTCGCCGCGCGGGCGGTAAGCAGGTGGTGCAGCAGGAAATGGGGTGTCATCTCCTCCGTTCCCTGAGGACGAAGGCGATGAGATCGGCCGGCGTGCCGAGATTTTCAGGCGTGAAATGTTCGTCATCGAGAATGATGCCGAAACCCTCGCCGAGGAAGATCATCAGTTCCAGAAAGCCGAGCGAATCGATCACGCCTCCTTCGAGAAGCAGCGTATCGGCGGAAAAGGGGGCATAGGCGGGAAAACGGTTGGAGAGGTAGGAATAGATGGTATCAGCAACGTCGATTTCACTCTTTTTCGCTGCAAGCATGCTCGTTCTCCGATTTCCCGCGTGTTTCCCAATGACCTGCCCGGAACGGCGTTTTTTCTTTAAAGGCCAAGATTCCGTCAAGTCGCGCACGACTCACTAAAATACCTACGGTGGCAATAACACCAACTCTGAGTATGCTTCGTTAATAAATCGTGGGTTCCATGCGCCTTTTACTTGTATCGGTGCAGATTTATGTGCGGCAAGCCCGCCGACCTTTCGCTCTGCGCCCATCGCCGCCATGGTCAGCGCAAGCCGGCCATGGCCAAGAAGGTGGCGGGCAATTGCGGATATGTGCCTTTGCGCGACCTGCCGGTCTTCGCAATGGATGAGGCGCGCGGATGGCAGTCTTTTGGTCGCGGTTTTCAGGAAGACCAGCGGGTAATGGCGGTTCTCCGCCTCCATAACCGCCACGATGCAGCCGAGACGGGCGTGGTCTTCCAGCATGTCGCGCATTTCGGCGGAGAGTATTTCCGGTTTTATCTCGCCTGGCGGGCGCAGCCGTGCGCTTGCCGGGCGAAGTGCCGTGAAGGGCAGCGGATAAAAAAGCGTGCAATCGGTCACCGTCGCAAAGCCCAGCCTCTCATTCAGCTTGCAGGCTTCGGGAGAGGGGGTGAGATCGGTAAAGATTTCGTCCTCATTGGAGGAGGCCATCTGCAACATGCGCGGGGCGAACCAGCGGCAGGAAGGCTCCACATACCAGCTGGACAGGTTGACGACGATCCTGCCGGTTTCCGGCAGGCGGCTTTTGATCGTCAGCAGCACACCTGCGGCATCGTCGCCCTTCATCAGCAATTGCCCGATAGCGCCGAGTTCGCACCGCTCGTGATGTTCGCTGACGAGCGACAACCCGCGCGACCAGAAGGCCTCGCTTTTTTCCGGGAAGCCTTTCGCCAGAAGAGCGACGGCGGCGACGCGGTTTCCGTTGTCGATCGGTACGATTTTCAGGGTCGCTCTCCGCAGGTCTGGCGTCGTTCTGGGCGGGGAGGGATTTTCAACTCCACCGCGTAGTATCGGCTTACGACGATAGATTTACCGTCCCGTTAATCGCAATGGCTGCAGCGGGTTGGAGGCGATCACATTTGCATGAATGGCGGGCGGGCGCGGTTTCGCGCGCCCGCCTGCGTCTTGTCCAATCAATAAACCACGACGCCGCGAATGCTTTCGCCCTTATGCATCAGGTCGAAGCCCTTGTTGATGTCTTCGAGCGGCATGGTGTGGGTGATCATCGGGTCGATCTGGATCTTGCCTTCCATGTACCAGTCGACGATCTTCGGCACATCCGTGCGGCCGCGTGCGCCGCCAAAGGCGGTGCCCATCCAGTTGCGGCCGGTGACGAGCTGGAACGGACGCGTGGAGATTTCCTGGCCGGCACCGGCAACGCCGATGATGACCGACTTGCCCCAGCCGCGATGCGAAGCTTCCAGCGCCTGGCGCATGACCTTCGTGTTGCCGGTGCAATCGAATGTGTAATCCGCGCCGCCGATCAGGTCGCCATTGCGCTTCGTCATGTTGACGAGATAGGGCACGATGTCGTCGCCGACTTCCTTCGGGTTGACGAAGTGGGTCATGCCGAACTTCTCGCCCCAGGCCTTGCGGTCGGGGTTGATATCCACGCCGATGATCATGTCCGCGCCGGCAAGGCGCAGGCCCTGCAGCACGTTGAGGCCGATGCCGCCGAGACCGAAGACGATCGCCGTTGAGCCAATCTCGACCTTGGCGGTGTTGATGACGGCGCCGATGCCTGTTGTCACGCCGCAGCCGATGTAGCAGACCTTGTCGAAAGGTGCGTCGGGATTGATCTTGGCAAGCGCAATCTCGGGCAGAACCGTATAGTTCGAGAAGGTCGAGCAGCCCATATAATGATGGATCTTGTCCTTGCCGATGGAGAAGCGCGAGGTGCCGTCCGGCATCACGCCCTGGCCCTGTGTGGCGCGGATGGAGGTGCACAGATTGGTCTTGCGCGAGGTGCAGGAATAGCATTCGCGGCATTCCGGCGTGTAGAGCGGAATGACATGGTCGCCCTTCTTGACCGAGGTGACGCCCGGTCCGACATCGACGACGACGCCCGCGCCCTCATGGCCGAGAATGGCCGGGAACAGGCCCTCCGGATCGGCGCCCGACAGGGTGAAATCGTCTGTATGGCAGATGCCGGTCGCCTTGACCTCAACCAGCACTTCGCCGGCGCGCGGGCCTTCGAGTTGAACGGTCATGACCTCAAGCGGCTTTCCGGCCTGAATGGCAACTGCGGCGCGAACGTCCATATCTTATCTCCTGGCATTGTCTTGTGATTGAACAGGGCTGTTTTGCCCGAGCTTGGCTGGAGGGACAAGGGGCGAACCCAAGTTTGTGTTTTCGGAAGAAACCGTGAATGCAAACCCCACACTGCCGTCACGCGGTCATACGATTTTATTGGCTGGCTCTAATTTACTAATAAATAAACTAAGCATATGAATTTGCTTCATATTTTTAGGTTCCGATTGAGCTTTGATTTACGGTTTGCGTGTTAATTGACCCCTGTATTTCAGTGGTCAGGCGAAGTTGCTCGAAAAGCAGCGCCGCCGGCGACCAACGAGCAATTTTTGAGCGACCGGCGTGAGCCGGACATTTTTTAGCGTCGCAGAAAGCCAGGCCTGTCGCTTTTCACAGCGCGCCTTTCCCATGGCGATGAGCGACATGAGACGGTGTTTTGATGACGAGCAGGCGGATAAAAAAAGCGGCATGGAAATGGAGCCTGTTTTCATCGCTCCTCAGGGACCGTGCGGGTACCTTCGCCATCATGACCGCGCTGCTGCTGCCGGTCTTTATCATTTTGCTGGGGCTGCTTTTTGAGGGTGGCAGGGCGCTGGCCTATTACAACCAGTCAAAGCGGGTCATGGCGATGGCGTGCGAAAGAGCCACCAAGCCGACTCGCACCTTCACATTGTCCGATGAAGTGCGGCGCGCCAATGTGGCCGGGGCCTTCGATGCGATGATTCAATCCACCAAGCAGAAGGTCCTCTCGCGAGACGTGCAAGTGAAATGGACTGAGACAAAAATCAATGCCGAGTTCAGTTACGGGCTGATTTTCTCGGAGATGTTCAATCTCGAGAAGCTGAAATATCGCCTTGATGAGTCCTGCGAAGGTATCCCGCCCTATCCCGAGGACGATGCGGTTATCATTGACAATATGTTCGAGAGCAACGCTCTCGGCGTCGAGCGGGTTCTGAAAAACGGCGTCACCAAGGAAACCCCCGGCGGTTGCTGGGGTGTCTATCCCTATTCGGAAATCGGATGGGATGGTGGGACCGGCCCCGGCGTCGAGTTGCAGGACTGGAGCAGCCCCTGCTGCCGCCGCAACCACAATTGGGAGGGTTATCCGGCGGGAATGCAGAGCAAGAAACTCAACGAGGCCCCTACCGCCAACGACAAAGCCTGCACTTTGAAGGAGGTCGATAAGGCAAAGACCACCGACAAGATCGAAATCGACAAGAAGGCAGGCGCGGAGCTCTCATTGCCAACCCGTTATGTCATGGAGCTCGATAGTGACTGGGGCCCGCCTAAGCCCGGCAAGAAAAAAAATATCGAAGCCAATAGCTCGATTTACAAGAATGTCGAGCTTCATCCCGGAATATATAAGATCATGGTTTGGTATAATGGGCGCCGGGCCGCCGAGGACGTGGAAAAAACAAACGGAATCAAGATCTCGCTCCAACAGCTCCTTCCTGACCTGCAACCCCAGCAGAGGGTGTGGGAGTTGACCCAGGATAAGAAAAGTATTGCCTGGACGCCGAGGGAGTACATTTTAAGGGTCAAGGCCTACTCGATCTATCGGGTGACGATTGAGGCAACCGGCCTGAGCGACAGCTTCGGTGGCATCATCACCGGTTTCCAGCTCATCTACGTGGATCGAATGGAAGAGGGCTGAGATGAAATCTCTCCTTTTTTCGCGCCAGGATCAGAGCCGCGGCGTCGGGCTGAGATACCGGTTCGCGCATC
This sequence comes from Agrobacterium sp. 22-221-1, assembly GCF_053522445.1. Classification (NCBI taxonomy): domain Bacteria; kingdom Pseudomonadati; phylum Pseudomonadota; class Alphaproteobacteria; order Hyphomicrobiales; family Rhizobiaceae; genus Agrobacterium; species Agrobacterium sp. 22-221-1. The sequence goes on along the minus strand of NZ_JBNWCL010000025.1, from coordinate 22,581 downwards.
GCTTATGCTCCCGGCTGCTCGGCGACCGAAAGGCAGCAACGGCGGTTGAGACGGCTCTGCTGTTGCCGCTGTTTTTTGCGCTGATTTTCGGGACGCTCGAAATCGGCCTGCTGATGCTCTACTACCTCTATCTCTCGTTCGCATCGAATGCGGGTATCGAGTATCTCCGCAAGGCGGCGGCGGACGGTAAACCGGCGACCGAGATTGCGTTGCGCAAGGCAATTTCCTCTCGCTTTATTGGCGGGACGGATGAGACCACTCTCAAGATTGCTCTTTTACCGATCCCCGACGACGATATTGCCGAAGCCAAAGTGCCCATACCGATCGTGAACGATTTTCGCCCGCCCGCCGATACCGCCGGGCAGTACATTCTGGCCATCGGTTACAACTGGAATTTTTTGATGCCAACGACGCGTTTCCTTGTGCCGGACACGGGCGGCATTCATCAGTTGCGCAATATTTCCCTGGCGATCACTGCCGTGCGGGTGACGGAATGAAAAAGACGACATGGGTGTTGCGTCTTGCTGGTTTCGGCCGTTGCCGTTCTGGCGCTGCGGCGTTGGAAATGGGGCTTTTGGCGCCGCTGCTTGTCCTTATGCTTGCAGCGATCATTGAGGTCGGGCGGGGTTGGCTCAGCTATGACCGGTTCATGACGATAGTCGACGATTCAGCGCGCTGGGCGGCAAGATTCCCCGAATTCGAGGAACGGGTGCGCACGGGGGTTCCGAGTTTCGTCGTCCTTTCCGGCAGCGGCATTCTCCAGACGGGCAAACTCGACCTGACGCTGAGAAGCGTCAAACTGGTGGATAAGGTCGCCCGGCTGCAATTTCCCGCCCACAATTTTCTGGGATCTGCCGAAGATGTGCCTTGGGAGAAAACCGTGATTGCCAACGGTTTCGTCGCTCAGGAAGCTATCATCGTCGTCTCTGGGCGGTACAGCTATCGGCCTCTGATCGCTGCCGTGGCCGATATCTCGCTCAAATTCGAATATGTCGCGGCCGTCAACCCGTTCTTTTCCCAGCGATATCCCTACCAGAGCGGCAAATCGGATTTCGCAAAGTGGAACCTCAAGCGCTCGCCGTTCAAACCGAACTGAGCGGCCTCAAGGCGCTTCTGTCTCGGCATGCGTTTCACCAAGCCACGCCGCACAATCCCGCAACGCCCGCGCTGCAATGAGCTGGCGTTTCATGATCGTCTTGTCCTTGCCGCGAAAACGCTTCACGCCTTCCGGCTTGACGATGGAACCCGGCGCCAGTTCCGGGAAGAGGCCGAAATTGATGTTCATCGGCTGGAAGGAGCGTTTGCCCGGCTCATCATCGGAAGAGAGGTGGCCGCCGGTGATGTGGTTGAGGAGCGAGCCGAGCGCGGTGGTGGCCGGCGGCAGGCTCGGGGCTTCGCCCTTCTGTTCGGCAGCGGCGAAGCGGCCGGCGAGGAGGCCGACGGAGGCGCTTTCCACATAACCTTCGCAGCCGGTGATCTGGCCGGCGAAACGCAGGTCCGGCCGCGATTTCAGTTTCAGCGAGCGGTCGAGCAGGATCGGGGAATCGATATAGGTATTGCGGTGCAGGCCGCCGAGGCGCGCGAATTCCGCATTTTCGAGGCCGGGTATCATGCGGAATACATCCGCCTGCACACCGTATTTCAGCTTGGTCTGGAAACCGACCATGTTGTAGAGCGTGCCGAGCGCATTGTCCTGTCGTAGCTGCACGACGGCATAGGCCTTGACGGTGGGGTTATGGGCGTTGGTCAGTCCCATCGGCTTCATCGGGCCATGGCGCAGCGTTTCGCGGCCGCGCTCGGCCATGATCTCGATAGGCAGGCAGCCGTCGAAATAGGGCGTGCCTTCCCATTCCTTGAAACCGACCGTGTCACCGGCAATCAGCGCGTCGATGAAGGCGTTATACTGCTCTTCGTTCAGGGGGCAGTTGATGTAATCCTTGCCGGTGCCGCCGGGGCCGACCTTGTCGTAACGCGACTGGTACCAGCAGATATCCATATTGATGCTGTCGCGGTGGACGATGGGGGCGATGGCGTCGAAGAAGGCGAGCGCATCCTCACCCGTCTCTGCCTGAATGGCGGCTGCGAGATCCGGCGAGGTGAGCGGGCCGGTGGCGATGATCGAGTTGCCCCATTCCTTCGGCGGCAAGCCGTTCACCTCTTCGCGGATAATTGTCACCAGAGGGTGACTTTCCAGTTCTTTCGTCACAGCCTCGGAGAACCCGTCACGGTCAACGGCGAGCGCGCCGCCGGCCGGCACCTGGTGCCTGTCGGCGCAGGCCATGATGAGAGAACCGGCAAGCCGCATTTCGGCGTGGATGACGCCAACCGCATTGGCGGTCGCATCGTCGGAGCGGAAGGAGTTGGAACAGACCAGTTCCGCCAGCGTATCGCCCTTATGCGCATCCGTGCCGCGCACGCCGCGCATTTCATGCAGGATGACGGGCACACCGCTTTGCGCGATCTGCCACGCGGCTTCCGAACCGGCCAGTCCGCCGCCCACGACGTGAATGGGAGAGTTGGTCTTGTCTTGCATGCTGGCGTCCATGGGCGGCCGCGGGCAAGGGCTCCCGTCCGGCGCTGTCTTTCGAGTGATTGTTCCGCGCGGGTCCCGAAGGACGCGGCATTGTTTGCGGATGCACTAGCATGCATGGCCGGGGCAGCCAAATGTTTTTGAGGGTGGGGGATGTGAGGGAGGGGATGTGGAGCGGGCGGGTGCCGCTTGTTTCTTCTCCCCGCCGGGGAGAAGGTCGCGGCAGCGGGATGAGGGGGCGAGCGTGCGGTCAATCGCTGGCGTTGCCCCCTCATCCGACCCTTCGGGCCACCTTCTCCCCGGCGGGGAGAAGAAATATGCCGCGATGCCGGGCGCCTTTCCAAAGGCCGGTTCCTCCAGCCAAACCCCAGAATCAAAAACGGCGCCAGAGGCGCCGCTTTTTTTACCTGTCGCTCAATCGTCGCGCCCTGGAGGTCGGGCAGCGGGACGATCGTTTACGCCTTAGCGGAACGAACGGGCTGCTACGTTACGGATGTCGTAACGGGTCAGGCCGATGTCGCTCAGAGCCTGGTTGGAAAGGCTGCCAAGTTCGTTGATCGTGCGGCGGTAGGAGATCCAGTTCTTTGCGATGCGGATGGGGTTCATGGTCGTTTCCTCAATCTATCTCTGTTGATTTCGTCTGCCGGCTCAGCGTTTCTCTGTGCTCTCGGCTGTTGAGGTTTATATATAGACATTGAGCCATGTTGTGCAGTGCAGAATTTAGGCTACTGCCATGCATTTGTGCAGTATGTCGGCTAAATTTGCGGCTTTGAATATCATCTGAGCAAAATATGAGCGGAAATGCCTGTGTTTCAGGCGGTTTTGACGGGTTTGGCAGCCTTTCGCGGCGCTAAAGGGGTTTTGCGGCGTGAAAAAGGGGTGTCGGGAGGGGCTCGGACGCTATCCGGGCGCTGCGCAAATGGTCGGCCATCGATGCATTTTTCATCTGCCGACGCTGCTGGCGGCTGTCGCAGTGCCGCTTCGACCCGGGGAACCGCCCAAAACGAAAAAAGGCCGGAGGCGGGAGCCTCAGGCCTTTTTGGGTGGGTCGTCTCGCATCCGCCGCAAGAAGCGGTGGGGCGTATAATCAGAAGCCGACGGCGGTCTTGGCGACGCGGCGGATGTCCTGACGGCCAATGCCGAGGTCACTCAGTTCGCGGTCGGTCATGCGGCCGAGTTCGGTTACGGTCTGACGATACTTGCGCCAGTTGGTGAGCGAGCGTGCAATGTTCATTTTCATCTTCCTCTTCGTGCTGTTCAGTCTCTGCGGCCAGTCTTGGGAGGCTTTGGTCCGGGGCTGAACTCGATCTCTGTATGACCATGAATATAATCGGTTTAATCAAAACAAAAACAGACAAAGCAAGATGTCACCTATGCACGTATTGCAATGCAAGCCGGTAAAACAGGCCGATTGCGGCGATTCATGCATAATTTGTGACCAATTTGTGTGCTTTTGGTGATCGTCTGGGGTTCGGCTGTGCGAAGGCGTGAGGGATGACCGGATAAGGGGCGGGGCGGGGTGCGGAGGCCCCTCAATTGCTGGTCTGGAGCAGCGGCCGGCAATCCGGTAACTGGGCTGCGGGGCGCGCTATATATAATGTCAATGTAGCCGCATAAATATTGCCTGTTTCTCCGCCTGCCTGCATGCGATGCGCCGGGCGAGGTGGTGCGGGAAGGCGATGAGAGGCGGATGCGGTGCGGCGCCGTTTTCCGCGCCAAATCGCCTCTGTCCGGCTGTTGCGTCCTGTTCCCCGGCGCGGGTGGCGAATAAGCGGAGAGGGTGGCCGGCTCCTGCCACCGGCGCGGGGGATGAGAAAAGTCCGGAGGAAACGAAAGGCGGCGATAAGGCGTGCTTGACCCTTTCTGAACATTGTGACATACCGCCGCCCAACGTGCGGGTATGGCGGAATTGGTAGACGCATTGGTTTTAGGTACCAACGCTTCGGCGTGGGAGTTCGAGTCTCTCTACCCGCACCACAAGCAAGGCATGGCTGCGCCACGCTTGCGCCAGAGTGCATCTTTATAAGATGCGGGGAGCTTCGGGGTTCATTTCTCCCCTTTGGTCTTTTCTCCGGTGCAGGCTAAATGGTGTCCGGCAGGCGCTTGTGTAAAGAAATAAGGGAAGCCACGGCCGGGGAACGATGTTTCCGGCGCAGTGCTCGAAAGTAAACCAACGGCTGTCTGAGCACCGCCGCCATGATGTGAAGGTTAGGAAAATGCAGGTTATCGAAACGCTCGCTGAAGGGCTGAAGCGCGAACTCAAGGTCGTTATTCCGGCCGCCGACATGAAGGCCCGTCTGGACGAGCGCCTGGTTGACGCCAAGGACAAGGTTCGCATCAACGGTTTCCGTCCCGGCAAGGTGCCGATGGGCCACCTGAAGAAGATGTACGGCAAGTCCATCATGGCTGACCTCGTCAACGAGCTGGTTCGTGAAAAGCCGACCGAAATCCTCTCCAGCCGCGGCGAAAAGTCTGCGACGCAGCCGGCCATCTCCATGACCGAAGACGAGCAGGAAGCCGAAAAGATCCTGTCGGCCGAATCCGATTTCGAATTCACCGTTGCCTACGAAATCATTCCGGCCATCGAACTGAAGGCCAATGACGGCATCAAGGTTACCCGCGAAGTCGTTGAAGTCTCCGAAGACGAAATCAACGAGCAGATCCTCAAGATCGCCGAAAGCGCCCGCACCTACGAGACCAAGAAGGGCAAGGCCGCCGATGGCGACCGCGTCACCATGAACTATCTCGGCAAGGTTGACGGCGTTGCCTTCGACGGCGGCGCTGCCGAAGATGCCGAACTGGTTCTCGGTTCGGGCCGCTTCATTCCCGGCTTCGAAGACCAGCTGGTTGGCGTCAAGGCTGGCGATGAAAAGACCATCACCGTGACCTTCCCGGCCGATTACCCGGCTGCGAACCTCGCTGGCAAGGACGCCAACTTCGACATCACCGTCAAGGAAGTCGCTGCCGCCGCTGCTGTTGAAATCAACGACGAACTGGCCACCAAGCTCGGTCTCGAATCGGCTGAAAAGCTGAAGGAAATCGTCAAGGGTCAGATCGAAAGCCAGTACGGCAACATCACCCGCCAGAAGGTCAAGCGTCAGATCCTCGACCAGCTGGACGAGATGTACAAGTTCGACACGCCGGCTGGCCTCGTCGACGCCGAGTTCGACAATATCTGGCGCCAGATCAACACCGATCTCGCACAGTCGGGCAAGACCTTCGCTGACGAAGACACGACCGAAGAAGAAGCCCGCGAAGAATATCGCAAGCTGGCTGAACGCCGCGTCCGTCTCGGCCTCGTTCTCTCCGAAATCGGCGAAAAGGCCGGCGTAGAAGTGACCGAAGAAGAAATGCAGCGCGCGCTGTTCCAGCAGCTGCAGCAGTTCCCGGGCCAGCAGAAGGAAATCCTCGATTTCTTCCGCAACACCCCCGGCGCTTCCGCTTCGCTGCGCGCTCCGATCTTCGAAGAAAAGGTCATCGACAAGCTGCTTTCCGAAATCTCGGTAACGGACAAGACCGTTTCCAAGGAAGAGCTTCTGGCTGACGACGGCGAAGAAGCAACGGAAACCAAGAAGAAGGCCCCGGCCAAGAAAAAGGCTGCTGCCAAGGCTGACGACGCCGCTGAAGGCGAAGAAGCCGCTCCGAAGAAGAAGGCTCCGGCCAAGAAGAAGGCCACTGAAGGCGACGCCGAATAATCTTCTTCAGTGCAAGCTGATTGAACAAGGGCCGTGGCGAAAGCTGCGGCCTTTTTGGTTTGGGCGTCCGGTTTCTGGGCGGTATTGCCCACCCGGTTTCGGACTTTTGACATCGTTGCGTTATTCTGGATCGCTATAATTAGAGATCGTGGCGGCAGAACCGGAAGGTGTAGACACATCGTCGCGAGGCTGATGAATGTTGGAGGGCCGTGCCATGGGCGTCAGAAACTATTTGATCGAGGGTGTTTCCGGCACCGGTAAAACTTCCGTGGCAACGGAACTCCAGCGGCGTGGCTATCATGTCATCCACGGCGACCGCGAACTTGCCTACAAGGGCGACCCTGAAACCGGCGAACCGGTCGATCTCTCCCTGTTTCAGGGCGATGGGGATATGGTCTACCGTCACCGGCGTCATATTTGGGATGTCGAAAAAGTTCAGGCGCTTGTCACAGATCGGCGTCACGCAAATACGTTCTTCTGCGGCGGCTCAAGGAACTTTCAGCGTTTTATAGAGCTCTTCGATCAGGTTTTCGTTCTCGATGTCGACGTTGCGACCCTGCGAAGACGGTTGACGGAGAGGCCCGAGGACGAGTTCGGCGGAAAACCGGCCGAACGTGAATTTGTCCTGCAACTCCATGCGACGAAAGAAGACCTTCCCGCAGATGCAACGGTCATTGATTCATCAAGGTCCTTGGACATGGTGGTCGATGATATTCTGGTCCGCTGCGTTGACTCAGCCTGAGGAAACTTGCAGCGCGCGGGCTTGCGTACCTTCGTTTCGATCACAATGCAGTGCAGCATGATTTTTTGCTGCATCTGCTCTTGTTCATCTCCCGTTCATCTGGCACCCTGCGCAGCATGATTTGCCCCGGCCGCTGCATGCGGTCGTTCGGGCATTATGTGCCGCTCTTACGCGGCCTTATCGCTGCCAAACCATTGGCCTTAAGCTTTTACCGTGCCTGCCGGGTTCTCCTGGTGCGCCCTTAATTTGCCAGGGGACAAGTATGTCACTCCGTACGGGTTCCGCCCTCTTCATCGCCCTTTATGCCCTCACGGGAGCTGCCGCCCATGCGGATGAGGCCGGGCTGATCTGGAAGCCGGTCAAGAATTCCGACCGCTCCTACACGGCGCGCATCGGCGCGAAACTGCCGGTCGATACGCCGATCCGTGCCGGGCTTGAAATGGGCATGAATGCCTCGAAGACAGGGCAGGTGGTGGATACGCCGGTGCGGGTATGGGGCAATGTCACGCTGCTGGCCGAACAGTTGCCCGGCGTTTCGCTGGCCCGTGATGTCGGCGTCATCTTCAACGCGCTGACAGGATCGAGCAGCGTTTCCGTGACCTCGCAGCAGAAGCGCATCGTCACACCGGAACTGGATATCGAGGCGAACCGCAATTTCACCGTACGTTACGACGGCACGGCGCAGCAATGGAATGGCCTCGATGTGTCGCAGTCGCTGCGTCTGTCCCGCTCGGAGACCGGCACGGCTTTCGTGCTGACGGGGGCGAGCCGCAACAGCTTCAACGAGTTCAGCAGCGGCGTGGCGGTGGAGCAGAAGATCGGCGACAATCTGACGGTGCGGGGAACGCTGGATCAGGGCTATGCGGATCATTTCCGGCCGGGGGTGAGTGCGCGGTATAGTATTCGGTGGTGAGTGCGGCGGGCTGCTTGGGCCGGGATCGTCTCTGGACAAGAGGAAAGATGCAGGTGAATGTCTCTCTTCCGTCATGCCGGACCTGATCCAGCATCCAGCCACGGCGCGTCTGCGCCGTGAGGCGAGTCTTTTCAGCCCAAGGACTTGGGCTGGCTGGACCCCGGATCAAGTCCGGGGTGACGAGGAGAGGAGGCTACGACCTTACCACAAGCGCCCGTATGGCGTTGTGCCGTCCCGCTGAATACTCTCTCAATCCTTCTTGATCTCACCCATGCGGTTCCACGCATCAAGCCCGGCAATCTTGTAGGCTTCGGCAAGGGTCGGATAGTTGAACGTATTCTCCACGAAATATTCCACCGTGCCTTTGAGATTCAGTACCGCCTGGCCGATATGCACCAGTTCGGTCGCGCCTTCGCCGACGATGTGGACGCCGAGCAGGCGGCGGGTTTTGAGCGAGAAGATCATCTTCAAGAGGCCGCTGTCGAGACCCATGATGTGGCCGCGTGAGGTTTCGCGGAAATGGGCGATGCCGCATTCATAGGGAATGCCGCGTTCGATGACTTCTTCTTCCGTCAGGCCGCAGGTGGAGATTTCCGGTACGGCATAGATGCCGTAGGGGAAGAATTGCGGCGGTTCGCCGGCCGGTGCGCCGACGGCGTGGCGGGCGGCGATGCGGCCCTGTTCCATGGAGGTGGAGGCAAGGCTCGGGAAACCGATGATGTCGCCGGCGGCATAGATGTTCGGCACCGAGGTCTGGAAGGTCTCGGGATCGACTTTCAGGCGGCCGCGGCTGTCGGCCTCCAGCCCGCAGGCCGAAAGATTGAGCGTATCGGTGGCGCCGACGCGGCCGGCGGCAAACAGCACCGTCTCGGCCTTCAGCACGCGGCCATTGCCGAGCGAGACGAGGCATTTGCCGCTTTCGTCGCGCTCCACCTTTTCCGCCTTCTGGCCGAAGATCAGTTTCATGTTGCGGTCGCGTAGCTGATAGGTGAAGTCCTCGACGATTTCCTTGTCGATGAATTCCAGCATGGTTTCGCGCGGCTCCACCACCGTCACCTGCGTATCGAGCGCGCTGAAGATGGTGGCATATTCGATGCCGATGACGCCGGCGCCGACGACGACCATGGAGCGCGGCAGTTCCTTGATCTCGAGAATCTCGTCCGAATCGAGCACGGCCTGGCCATCGAAGGGAATATGCGGCGGCCGGTAGGGGCGGGTGCCGATGGTCAGCAGGATGGAGGTACCCGTCACGGTCATGATCTCGCCGTCGCTCTTCACCACCTTCATGGTGTTGGCGTCGATGAAGCTCGCCGTGCCGCGAATGTGCTGCACGCGGTTGCGGGCGAACTGGTGTTCCAGCACTTCCACTTCGTGATCCAGCGTGATGAGCAGGCGGCGGCGCAGGTCTTCCGCATCGATCTCCTGCTTGACGCGATAGGCGCGGCCGTAAAAACCACGCTCGCGCCAGCCGGTGAGGTTGAGCGCCGTCTCGCGCAGGGTCTTCGATGGAATGGTGCCGGTGTGCACGGAAACGCCGCCGACGCGGCTGCCCTTCTCGATGACCAGAACCCTCTTTTCGAGCTTGGCGGCCTGAATGGCGGCCCGTCTTCCCGCCGGACCGCTGCCGACAACAATCAGATCGAACTGGTGCATGAAAAACCCCGGAACAGAATTATTGCGATGACCGGATGTCGCATCCGGCATGGCGTTGCCGCGAAATGGTCGTGATGCCATTTTGACGATGGGGAGTGATTCCCCTTCAGCCTTGCCCGCAAGAGTGCAATGCAACAAACGCCTGCGTCAATCTGTAGCGTAAGAATCTGACGGATTCGTAACTGGGGGTGAGGTTTCAGGAGGTTGTGCGATTCATGCAGGGGCGAAGGAGCGTGGGGCTTACCCCCCTCTGCCCTGCCGGGCATCTCCCCCTCAAGGGGGGAGATCGGCAAGAGGCCCTCTTGTCGCTTCATTCTCAAGCTTCAAGATGGACGAGACATCGCCGCAGATCGATCTCCCCCCTTGAGGGGGAGATGCCCGGCAGGGCAGAGGGGGGTAAGCCCCGCGCACTTCGGTCGACTTTTCCTGAAAACGCCCAAAACCCAACAGCTTCATCCCGCCCGGCGTTGCCGGTCGGGGATACTCAGCTTGCGTCGGGCGATTGCCCGGCTGCGCTTCGGTTGAGGTTGGTGTGGGTCGGATGCGTTGCGCAGCCGGGTCTTTCGCCATGCCGTATTTCGCAAGCGGCGGTGCACCGCCTTTTGCGAAATGGTCCTTTCCACGAACGTTGCCAGCGTTCCACCACCAGGACCGTCCCTCGGTTTCCGCCACGTCTGGCGTCCACCCGGCGGGACTGCGTTTAATCTAACAGCGCGTCGCGGGGTGGGGAAAAGCGGGGACGAATTTTTCCGGCGTCAGTCTTCCTTGCGGGTGACATGGCGGTGAAGTGCCGCAAGGTCCTGACGGAGCACGGCCAGTTCGGCCAGCACCTTCACATCGATCTTTTCATGCAGGGAAAGAACCTCAAGCTCGGCCTTCAGGTTCACCTCATAGTCCTTGGCGGCCTCGAAACGGTCGCGGGCGGCCTGGCGGTTCTGCGACATCATGATGATCGGCGCCTGAATGGCCGCCAGCATGGAAAGCAGCAGGTTGAGGAAGATGAAGGGGTAGGGATCGAAGGCGCCGGTCGTCAGGATGATGGTGTTGATGACAGCCCAGAAGATCAGGAAAAAGCAGAAACCGAGGATGAAACCCCAGGAGCCGCCGACTTTGGCGATATTGTCGGCCAGTCTGTCGCCGAAACTGGCGCCAGCGGAAAACTCCGCATTGGTGTCGCTCGAAACCAGCTTCTTCTGGTGCGACAGTTCCAGAATGCGCCGCTCCACTTCGCCGATTTCGCGAGAGGAACGCTTGAAATGCGAAACGATATAGTCGGAGATATCTGACACGGTGTGTCTCCGGTTCTGATGGGGCGATGCGGATGTTATCCCGAGATAAACCCGCATGGCGGTGGAATTCAAACGATTTCCACCGCCATGCGGTTCAGGCGTCCCCGCCGAAAAACATCAGACCGATGGCGCGCCCTCGTGCAGCCAGTTGAAACCGGGGAAGAAGCGCTCGCGGCCATATTGCTGACCGAACATCATGTCGAATTGCAGCAGGCGGTAATCGCGCACCACGTCGGGAACGGCATTGGGCGCGATCGACCAGTCGGGCAGGGCCTTGCCGTCGGTCGTCACCAGCATATGCCGGTCGATGACGGAAAAGGCCTGGTGAACCTCGCCCAGCGTGCCGGTATAGAAGGGATCGGAGAAGCCCGCCGTCTTCAGCACGTGATAGGGCAAAAGCGCCGGGCTGATGGTGCCGATATTCTTGCGTACGCCCTTCTTTGAGGACCAGACGACGAGCGGCGTTTCGTGTTCCTTCTTCATCACCTCCAGCGGCGCGCGGCGGCTGGCCACCATGCCCGGCATGTAGCCGCTTTCCACGAAGGCCTGGCCGAGCGGTGGCAGGTGATCGCCGAAGAGGACGACGATGGTTTCACGGTCGCGCTTCTTTGCCCAGCGCATCAGTTTCAGAAGGGCCTCGTCGGCCTCCACCACCCCTTGCGAATAGGTCGCGAGCGCCTGCGATGCCGAAGGAGAAAGATCGCCTTCCACGCTGACTGTATCGGCGGCATAACGGCCCGCCTCGTAGGGACCGTGTCCTTGCAGGGTGACGGCGAAGAGGAAGAGCGGGTTGCGGGCCTGCTCGGCCGTCGCCATGATCTCGTCCATCAGCGCGTCGTCGGAGGCGAAGTTGCCGCGTTTTTCCATGGCTGGCAGCGTCTCTTCGGAGCGGAATTCCTCGAAGCCGAAGTTTTTGTAGACCTGCTTGCGGTTCCAGAACCATTCCTGGAACGGGTGCATGGCGATGGCGGAATAACCTTCGCCACGGAAGAAGCTGGCGAGCGAGGGCACCGGGCGGCGGATATATTGCTGATAGGGAATGCTGCCATAGGGCAGGAAGGCGTTGGAAAAGCCGGTCAGCGCCTCGAATTCCACATTCGCCGTCATGCCGCCGAATTCCGGGGAAAAGATATTGCCGGACTGTTTGGCGCGGATCGTCGGCATGGGATCGGCGGAGAGCTTCACATTTTCCAGCCGCGTCGGATCCCACAGCGATTCGCTCATCAGCATGATGACATCGGGGTAATCGCCCTTGTTGGCGGCGAAGGCGGCGGGCTCGGAGGTCAGGTCGGCAATGGTGTTTTCGCCGTAACCCTGCGGCGCCGAGACATTGGCCATCGGAATATTGAAGGCGAAGGCCATCAGGAAGCCGTTATGGCGGTAATTTTCCTGCTGATCCCACATCATCGGAATGATGTTGAGGCGATCGCGCACCCAGGAATAATGCGAATAGTCCATAAGCGAGGCAAGGCCGGCAAGAAGCGGCAGCGCCAGCGCGAGACCGGCGGCGCGTTCGCGCCAGCTCAAGCCCGGTGAATGGCGGCGCGCCAGCAGCCACAGCGCTGCGAGAGCGGCAATCGTGGCGCAGATGCCGAGGGCGACGAGTGCTGCCGTCATCGGCTGGGCCTTCAGCATTGTCGGCAGAAGCTCGAGAATCTGGCGGCCGAACAGCAGGTCGGAGGGGTAAAGCGGATCGGAAAGATAGGTCTGTTTCTGTGCCGAAATCAGCCCCGTCAGCGCGCAGAGCGGCGCAAGCGCGATCAGCGACAGGTAACGCCTGCCAAGAAGTGCATCCAGCGCCACGAGAAGGGCAAGCACGGCGGCAATGGTGGTCATGCCGGGGCGGGCGGAGGAGGTGAGGAAAGCGCCGACATCGTTCAGCGAACCGCGGGCGATCCACTCCAGCGCCACGACCAGCACGACGGACGCGACCGTCAGATTGGCAAGCGGATAGGCGATGCCCGAAAGCTTGGAAAGGCTCCTTGTCCATGCAGGCGAAAAGACGAAACCAGCCTTTTCGGAAGCCGTTGTTTTTGGCGCCGAATCTCTCAAACCCATACTCCGGTATTGCAGGCGGCACGGCCGATCCGGGGAGGTGAATCGGGTGTCGCAAAAGTGTCATGTAACTGTCACATAAGCGCGATGAACGCGACATGAACTTTGAAGAGTCTGGCCGGCGCGGCGATAACCTTAGCGTGAACGCGCGCGGCCGAAGCGTAACGGACGCCGCCATGCAATTGCCGCGTTGCGGAGCGGGCACGGGCGCGGTATTGAAAAGCCATGAGCGACAGACACGATATCCAGAACCATCTCCGGATTGCCGTCGGGCAGTTCAATCCCACCGTTGGCGACGTGGCGGGCAATCTCGCCAGGGCGCGCGAGGCAAGGGCCGATGCGGCGACGCAGGGTGCCGATCTTCTGCTTTTGACCGAGCTGTTCATATCCGGCTATCCGCCGGAAGATCTGGTGCTGAAACCGGCTTTCCTGAAAGCATGCTTGAAGGCCGTGGAAGAGCTGGCGGCGGAAACCGCCGATGGCGGGCCGGGCATCGTCATCGGTTTTCCGCGACAGGGTGAGACGGGACGGCACAATTCCGTGGCGCTTCTGGATGGCGGCAAGATCATCGCGCTGCGCGACAAGATCGACCTGCCGAATTACGGCGAGTTCGACGAAAAGCGTGTTTTCTCGGAGGGCTCAATTTCCGGTCCCTATAATTTCCGTGGGGTCAGGATCGGCATTCCGATCTGCGAGGAAATCTGGAACGATATGGGTGTCTGCGAGACGCTCGCCGAAAGCGGGGCGGAAATCCTGCTGGTGCCGAACGGTTCGCCCTATTATCGCGGCAAGCTGGATGTGCGCCATCAGGTGGCGCTGCGGCAGGTTATCGAAAGCGGCCTGCCGCTCGTCTTCGCCAACCAGTTGGGTGGGCAGGACGAGCTGGTGTTCGACGGCGCAAGCTTCGGCTTTAATGCCGATACGACGCTCGCTTTCCAGATGAGCCAGTTCGAGGCCACACTTGCCGTCACCGACTGGAAACGCACGGCAGACGGCTGGCATTGCGACAGCGGACCTTTCTCGAAGATTCCCGAAGGCGAGGAGGCGGACTATCGAGCCTGCATGCTGGGCTTCCGCGATTACGTCAACAAGAACGGTTTCAAGAGCGTGGTTCTCGGCCTTTCCGGCGGCATCGATTCGGCCATCTGTGCCGCCCTTGCCGTCGATGCGCTGGGCGAGGAGCGGGTGCGCTGCATCATGCTGCCTTACCGTTATACATCGGAAGAATCGCTGAAGGACGCGGCCGATTGCGCCAAGGCGCTGGGCTGCCGTTACGATATCGTGCCGATTTCAGAGCCGGTGGAAGGATTCCTCTCGGCGCTTTCCGATCTCTTCGAGGGCACGGAAGAGGGCATTACCGAGGAAAACCTGCAGAGCCGCACGCGCGGCACCATTTTGATGGCCGTCTCGAACAAGTTCGGCTCCATGGTGGTGACGACGGGCAACAAGTCGGAAATGTCGGTGGGTTATGCCACGCTTTATGGCGACATGAATGGTGGTTTCAACCCCATCAAGGACCTCTACAAGATGCAGGTCTATGCCATTTCCAGCTGGCGCAACGGTAATGTGCCGCCGGGCGCGCTCGGCCCTTCCGGCGAGGTGATCCCCGCCAATATCATTTCCAAGGCGCCCTCGGCCGAATTGCGCCCCAACCAGACCGACCAGGATTCGCTGCCGCCCTATCCGGTGCTGGACGATATTCTGGAATGCCTCGTCGAGAAGGAAATGTCGGTCGAGGAAATTCTGGCGCGCGGCCATGATGTGGCGACGGTGCACCGGGTGGAGCATCTGCTTTATCTCGCCGAATACAAGCGCCGGCAATCGGCGCCGGGCGTGAAGATCACCAAGAAGAATTTTGGGCGTGACCGGCGTTATCCGATCACCAACCGGTTCCGGGATCGGTGATTAAACAGGTAGCGCGGGTAGGGAGATGTTTTGCCCGGCGTTGCCGTGCGTTTCTTCTCCCCGCCCGGGAGAAGGTGGCCCGAAGGGTCGGATGAGGGGGCAACGCTGCCGTAACTCACTGCCCTTGCCCCCTCATCCCGCTGCCGCGGACTTCTCCCGGGCGGGGAGAAGAAACAAGGGGCATGCGCTCGTTCCACAAAAAGCCTTCGTGTTTAAGCAAGCGGCGCGGAGAAAACCCCGCGCCGTTCGCTCATCTCAAATAACCTGCCCCACATCGATGCGGTTGCCATCCGGGTCTTCAAACACAAAGGCGCGCAGGCCGTAATCCTTGTCCTGCAGGCCCTTGATGATGCGCAAGCCCTGGCTCTTGCAGAGCGCATGCAGCGCATCGACATCGCTCACCATCATATGCGCCACATTGAAGGGTGCCGCCTTGTGGGTGGGCTGCAATGTCAGGTGCAGCTCGGCATTGCCCTGTTTGAGGATCATGAAGCCGACGGGGGTGCCGTTTTCGGAGGTCTTTTCAAAGCCTAGAACACCGACATAAAAATCATGGGCCTTTTCGATGTTTTTGACAGGAAGCATTGCGGCGATCCGGCCGAAGCGGATGCCGTGATCGGCGATGGTATTCATCGCGGAACCTCGGTTTTAGGAGAAACGGCAAGGGTCGCGGACGGTGCCGGAGCGCTGGCGTTTTTTCCGGTTTGAATTTGCAGGACGGTGCCTGCCGCCCTAGGATCATAATCATGGCGATGGCGGATGCAAACGGAATGTCTGCACCGGGCGCTTTGAACGAGACACGGACACGCCCGGGAGGCAGAATGCGCAGCTCCATCGAAATCTTCAACATCCGCACCCGGCAGATGCGGGTGGTGTGGCAGACGCCCGATCTTTTCGAAGCACCGAACTGGTCGCCGGATGGAAAATATCTGCTGCTGAACAGCGAAGGGCTGCTTTACCGCCTGTCCCTTGCCGGTGATGCGTCGCCGGAAAAGGTCGATACCGGCTTTGCGACGCTCTGCAACAACGATCACGGCATTTCGCCGGATGGTTCGCGCTACGCCATTTCCGACAAGGTGGAATTCGGCAAGAGCGCCATTTATCTCATGGCCTCGACGGGCGGCGCGCCACGGCTGATGACGAAAAATCTTCCCTCTTACTGGCATGGCTGGTCGCCGGATGGGAAAGGTTTTGCCTATTGCGGCATTCGCGATCAGGTCTTCGACATCTATTCGATGGATATAACAAGCGGTGCCGAGACGCGGCTGACCCATGGCGAAGGCCGCAATGACGGGCCGGATTATTCGCCTGACGGTGAGTGGATCTATTTCAATTCCAGCCGCACCGGGCGGATGCAGATCTGGCGCGTGCGGGTGGATGGCTCCGCCGTCGAGCGCATCACCGACAGCCTCTATGGCGACTGGTTTCCGCACCCGTCTCCCAAGGGAGACAAGGTGGTGTTCGTTTCCTATGACGGCGATGTCTTCGATCATCCGCGCGATCTCGATGTGCGGGTGCGGCTGATGGATATGGATGGCGGCAATGCCGAGACGCTGTTCGAACTTTTCGGCGGGCAGGGCACGATGAACTCGCCCAACTGGTCACCGGATGGGGATGAGTTCGCTTATGTCAGGTATTTCCCGGTGGAATGATGCGGTAAAAGGAGGACCCGTCATTCCGGCCTTGAGCCGGAAACCAGTCGACGCGCGTCTGCGCGGCGAAAAGACTCCTCTCAGCCCAAGGACTTGGGCTGGCTGGATTCCGGCTCAAGGCCGGAATGACGGAGGTGAGGGGTGCCATGGTCACATCGCCGCATCGCCCGCAAAGAAGCTTGCATTCGCAAACTTTTTTGCCCATAGCTTGCCTGTCAGGTGCCCGCCGTTGCGGCGGGAGAATCGGGAATCCGGTGAAAGACCGGAACGTGCCCAGCGCTGTGAGGCGGACGTTCTTTTTTAAAGCCACTGGAGCAATTCGGGAAGGCGAAAAGGGCGGATGAAGCCTAGTCAGAAGACCGGCCTGACGGGATAGACCGAACCGCGCGGACGGCGGCAGGTTGTTGTCGAGGCGGGGTGCGCATTTGCGCCCGGCCTTCGCATTGTTGGGGATAAACGATGCCAGCCGATTCGTCCGTAAGCAATCCGCCCTGCGCCAGTTCGTTCGATCATGCGCTCTCGCCCGCCCGCCCGTTTTCCTGTGAGGAACGCGAGGCGATTTATCGTGCCATCGAGACCCGTCGCGACGTGCGCGACCAGTTCCTGCCGGACCCGCTGCCGGACGATCTGGTGGAGCGTCTTTTGAAGGCGGCCCATTCCGCGCCCTCGGTCGGTTTCATGCAGCCGTGGAATTTCACCCTCGTCACCGATGGCGCGATCCGTCAGGCGGCCTTCGTGGCCTTCAGCCGCGCCAATGAGGAGGCGGCGGCGATGTTTACGGGCGAGCAGCAGGCGCTTTATCGCAGTCTCAAGCTTGAAGGCATCCGCAAGGCGCCGCTCAGCATCTGCGTCACCTGCGATCCGACGCGCGGCGGCAAGGTGGTGCTGGGCCGCACCCATAATCCGCGCACGGATGTTTATTCCACCGTCTGCGCCATCCAGAATCTCTGGCTCGCGGCGCGCGCCGAAGGCATCGGCGTCGGCTGGGTCAGCATTTTCCACGATAGCGACATTCGCACCATTCTCGATATTCCCGACCATATCGAAATCGTCGCCTGGCTTTGCCTCGGCCGTGTCGATGCGCTCTATAACGAGCCGGAACTGGCGGTGAAGGGCTGGCGGCAGCGCGTGCCGCTGGAGGAACTGGTGTTTCGTAACCGCTGGGGCGGGGTGTAGAAGCGGAGGCCTGTGAATAAGGCGGGACGTTGCCGCGTGTTTCTTCTCCCCGCCGGGGAGAAGGTGGCCCGAAGGGTCGGATGAGGGGGCAAGCTCTCCGAATATCGCTGACGCCGCCCCCTCATCCCGCTGCCGCGGACTTCTCCCCCTCGGGGAGAAGAAGCAAGGGGAGCGCGCTCGCTCCGCGATGTATGTCACTGCTGCGGCTGTATACCCTTCAATGCCGGGTTCTTCAGGTCGATCCGGCCCGTCTGGTCGGGTAAGAACTTCGGGCCTATGACGCGGACGCGGCTGTCGTTCGGGTCATAGTCGCGTTCGGGAACGGGCTGTTCCGGCGGCTTGGCGGCCTGTTGCTGTTCGGCGGGTTTCTCAGCCTTGTCAGCTTGCGGTGATGGAATGGTGGTGATGCCGGAATAGGGTTTTTCGGGCTGCGGCCGGGCGGCCTCTTCCTGCTTTTGCATTTCCTTGTGATAGGCGGCCATGTTGCAGGCGCAGCTTGGCGCTTTTGCCGTGGCGTTTCTGTAAGCGAAGGCGGTTGGCAGGTCCCTGTAGGGTTTGCCTGTTTCTGCAGACACCATATCGGCGGTTTCCTGATCCGTCATGGAGTGGAAATAAAGCTCCGTCTCGGTCCCCGGACACATCTTTTCGCACTGCTCCGCCTGGGCGCGGAAATCGAGCGGCGAAGCATTGGAGGCGATGGGGAAAAACGAGCCGTCGCAGGTGCGCACGCAGAGGGTGCGAAGCCCGCCCTCGGCGGCGGCGTTGGGGTAGGGCGAAAGCCCCGCCTGTCCCGGATCGTCGCCATTCTGCCGAAACGCGTCGGGATAACGCGTCACATCCGGAGGCGGTGGCAATTGCGTTTCCGTTTGCGGCACGGTGTTGCAGCCATTCGCATCGAGGGCGGCGAGAATGCGCTGACGCCTGATGTCGCCGTCGTCGCTACGCGCGGCCGCCATGGCGTCGTCGCGGTCACGGATGATGGCGTTGCGCTCGCTTTCCGCTTCCGCCAACGCATCGCCGATTTCGGCGCAGATACCGGCATTGGGATTGCCATAGACGATGACGCTGCCGGATGAGCAGCCATAGCCGCGCAGGTCGTTCCTGATCTTGCGGATGACGATGTTCTGGCGGGCGAGCGCATTGGCATAACGGCGCACCTCGGCCGTATTGCCGATGACGCGGGGCGGTTCGCGCAATTGCGCATAAAGCGTATCGCAGACCTGATCCGCAAAAGCGGCGGCCGGGGCGATGAAAACAAGGGGAAGCAGGAGGCCGATGATGCGGCTGCGGCGGGTCAATTGTTCGATCCGTTCGATGTCCCCGGCCGGTGGCAGGGGCGTTATACTTCACGACATCCGTGTTTCGGGAAGATAACATAAGCTGTTGCCGCAAGGCGGCAACAGCCAGTTCAAAATTGCGTTAATGCGGCCTCTATCACACCGAAGGATGCGATGCCTGCACCACGGCAAAGGCCGCCATGTTGACGACGCCGCGCGAGGTGACGCTGGGCGACAGGATATGGGCGGGCAGGGCCGTGCCGAGCAGGATCGGGCCGACATGCAGGCCCTCCGTCAGCGTGCGGGTGACGCCGAGGGTGATGTTGGCGGCATCGAGGTTCGGGAAGACCAGCAGGTTCGCTTCGCCGGTCAGCACGCTGTTCGGCATGGCGCGCTTGCGCAGCGCTTCCGAAAGGGCCGAACCGCCCTGCATTTCGCCATCCACTTCCAGTTCCGGTGCGGCTTCCTGCACGATCTTCAGGGCGCGGCGCATCTTGCGGGCGCTTTCGGAATCGCGCGAACCGAAATTGGAATGGCTGGCGAGGGCGATCTTTGGCGTGATGCCGAAGCGGCGGATTTCCTTGGCCGCGAGAATGGCCATTTCCGCCACTTCCTCGGAGGTCGGGTCATAGTTCACGAAAGTGTCGGTGAGGAACAGCGCGCCCTGCTGGGTGATGAGCAGGCTGAGGCCGGCGAAGGAACGCACGCCTTCCTGCTTGCCGATGATCTGGTTGACGTCGCGCAGGTGGCGGTCGTAACGGCCTTCGAGGCCGCAGATCAGCGCATCCGCTTCGCCGCGCTTCACCGACAGCGCGCCGATGACGGTCGTGTTGGTGCGCACGATGGTGCGTGCTGCTTCCGGGTTGATGCCGACGCGGCCGACAAGGGCGAAATAGTCATCGACATAGTCGCGGTAGCGCGGATCGTCTTCCGGGTTGACCACGGCGAAATCCGCATGCGGGCGGATGCGCAGGCCGAAGCGCTTCAGGCGCGTTTCGATGATCTGTGGACGGCCGATGAGGATCGGGATGCCGGTGCCTTCTTCCAGAAGCACCTGGGCGGCGCGCAGCACGCGCTCGTCTTCGCCTTCGGCAAAGATGATGCGCTTCTTTTCGGCGGCTTTCGCGGCATTGAAGACTGGCTTCATGATGAAGCCCGAGCGCCAGACGAAACGGTTCAGCTGATCGAGATAGGCTTCGAAATCGGTGATCGGCCGGGCGGCGACGCCGCTTGCGGCGGCAGCGCGGGCAACGGCTGGCGCAATGCGCAGGATGAGGCGCGGATCGAAGGGCGAGGGGATGAGGTAGTTCGGGCCGAAGACCGGGGTTTCGCCGCTATAGGCTTTTGCCGCGACTTCGGAGACTTCCTCGCGTGCCAACTCGGCGATGGCCTGCACGGCGGCCATCTTCATTTCCTCGTTGATCGTCGTCGCGCCGCAATCCAGCGCGCCGCGGAAGATATAGGGGAAGCAGAGCACGTTGTTGACCTGGTTCGGGAAATCCGAACGGCCCGTGCAGATCATCGCGTCCGGGCGGGCCGCACGTGCAGCCTCCGGCATGATTTCCGGATTGGGGTTGGCAAGCGCGAGGATCAGCGGGTTTTCCGCCATGCGCTCCAGCAGTTCCGGCTTCAGCACGCCGGCGGCGGAAAGACCGAGGAAGACATCCGCGCCGTCGATGGTTTCGGCCAGAACGCGCTTGTCGGTCTTCTGGGCGTAAACTTCCTTCCACTCGTCCATCAGCGTGTTGCGGCCGTCATAAACGAGGCCTTCGATGTCGTGGACCCAGATGTTTTCTTTCTTCGCGCCCATGGCGACGAGGAGGTTGAGGCAGGCAAGGGCTGCCGCGCCGGCGCCCGAGGCGACGATCTTGACGCTCGAGAGCGATTTTCCGGCGAGTTCCAGCGCATTGGTGACGGCGGCGGCGACGATGATCGCGGTGCCGTGCTGGTCATCGTGGAAGACCGGGATATTCATCTTTTCGCGCAGCTGGCGTTCCACCTCGAAACATTCCGGCGCCTTGATGTCCTCAAGGTTGATGCCGCCGAAGGTGGGCTCCAGCGCTGCGATGGTGGAGACCATGTCGTTGATGCCGGGCGCATCGATTTCGATATCGAAAACGTCGATGCCGGCGAATTTCTTGAAGAGGACGGCCTTGCCTTCCATCACGGGTTTGGAAGCGAGCGGGCCGATATTGCCGAGGCCGAGCACCGCCGTGCCGTTGGAGATGACGGCGACGAGGTTGGCGCGGGCTGTATATTCCGCCGCCGTTTCCGGATTTTCATGGATGGCGAGGCAGGGGGCGGCAACACCCGGCGAATAGGCCAGCGCCAGATCGCGCTGGTTGCCGAGCGGCTTGGTGGCCTGGATTTCCAGCTTGCCGGGACGCGGATAGCGGTGGAAAAAGAGCGCCTGTTCCTCGATGTCGGCCTTTGCCGTGTTGGCGGGCGTGTTGTTCTTATCGTGAGAGGTCATTTTCCACCGTCATGTCTGGTTCAATTCCGGACCCCTGAATACAACAAACTTCCCCGTGGTACAGCCGTTATTTGACCGCACCTTATGCAAATGCGGCCATGGCTTATTCGCGTTTTCGTGAAGGCTTTCGTCATATTCCCTATAAAAACCGGCGTCTGTCATGTTGCTGAAACACGAGTCTGGTTCTGAGAGGTAAGAAAGCCGCAGGGACGCAACCGAACAGGGGGATGAAATCCGTGGCCGGTCAAATCGAAACCAGACAGTTCAGAACGCTTTTCATTTCGGATGTTCATCTTGGCTCCAAGGCGGCCAAGACGGATTATCTGCTCGACTTCCTGAAATATCACGAGGCCGAGACGATCATTCTCGTCGGCGACATCGTCGACGGCTGGCGCCTGCGTCGCAGCTGGTACTGGCCGCAGGGCTGCAACGACGTGGTGCAGAAGCTTCTGCGCAAGGCCCGCAAGGGAACGCGCATCGTCTACATTCCCGGCAATCACGATGAATTCCTGCGGGAGTTTCCCGGCATGCATTTCGGCGGCATCGAAGTGGCCGAGCGCATGATCCATGAGGCCGCCGACGGCAAGAAGTACCTCATCATCCATGGCGACGAGTTCGACGTGGTGGTGCGCAATGCCCGCCTGCTCGCCTATCTCGGCGACTGGGCCTATGACGCGGCGATTGCGCTCAACATCGCCATCGCCGCCGTGCGCCGCCGCATCGGCCTGCCTTACTGGTCTTTTTCGGCCTGGGCCAAGCTTCAGGTCAAGCACGCGGTCAACTTCATCGGCGAATTCCAGCGCGTGGTGGCCGAAGAGGCGCGCCGCAACAATGTCGATGGCGTCATCTGTGGACACATTCACCATGCTGTCATGGAAGACATGGACGGCATCCGCTACATCAACACCGGCGACTGGGTGGAAAGCTGCACGGCGATTGCCGAAAACGCCGATGGCAGCTTCGAGCTGATTACCTGGATGCAGACGAGCGACGTTGCCGCCGAACAGGCATCGGACGAGATGGAGCCGGTGGATATTCCGGGGCTGATCGGGAAACATGCGGCCTGAGTTGGGCGCTGCTTGATGGCGGCGGCGATCCCTAAGCGTGGTCTCACTCTCTGACGTCATCCTCGGGCTTGTCCCGAGGATCCAACCAAGCCTCGTTTAAAAGATACGTCGCAGATGCTCGGGACAAGCAACCGTGGATCTACTGTGCGAATGC
>NZ_JBNWCL010000024.1:0-70453 GCF_053522445.1 Agrobacterium sp. 22-221-1 | reverse complement strand
GTCCAAAAGCCAGCAGGCGGTCTCTAACGACCAGGATTCCGACGGCCTTCCGCCCGCACTCTACATAGCACAAATCCAATACACAGGATTCCTGTGACAAGCACAGGAATGAGGTGGTGCAAAATACAAGCGTCTTGGCACCCTCACTCATCACCTCCGATCCAGCACCCGGCACACGCGCGCCGCCGGCTCCTCACCCTCCCCGGCAATCGCACGGCGAATATCGCGGCTGTTCAGATGCAGGCTGCGGCCGGCGGGTAAATTTGCACGTTTGATCTTAGCAAGGGCCGCCCCGACGAAGGCGGCCTCGTGGTCGTGGAAAAAGGCAAGAGCCGCTTCTCCTGCCGGGCTTGGCCCCAGCACGGCCTTGAAGGCAAGGCGGTGCACGGCGCAGAAAGCGCCGTGACCGGGGACGGCAAAACGCAGCGCATCGAGTTCCTCACTCCATTCCGCTGCGTCCTGCATGAATTTACGCCGACTGGAAGCGCTTCAGGAAAAACGCGCTCAATGTTCCAAGCAAAGCCCAGAAAACGAAGCTGGTCACGGTGGCGGCGACGATGAACTGACGCTCCAGCGGCAGCGGCGCGAGCGCATGTTCGCCTTCCGGCGGCAAGGGTGCGCCGACCACATGCGGTGCGACGATCAGCACCAGCGCCAATATGATGGCCCAGGGTTCGCGGCGGAACGCAATCAGCGCAATGCCGCCCGCGGTTGCGGCAACCGTCGCAAGCCACCAGATCTGCCGCGCCTCGAGCGCGGCGGCCGGGCTGCCCGGCAGTTCCGGCGGCAGGCCGATCATCGGGGCCAGCATGACGGCGGCAAAACCGGCAACGCCCCAGAGAAGGCCTTCGCGCCAGCCGCCATTGGTGCCACGCAGTGAAATGAGGCCGGTCAGCACCAGCGCATAACCGATGGCGGTGAGCACATTGGCGGCGACGGTATAGGCGGCGCGCTCGAAGCCATCGGCCGGAGCCCAGGCCTCGTCATTGTGCTCATGGGCGGGAACGGCAGCACCGGGGGCCGTCGCATCATGGCTGTGGGGCACTTCGCCGGCGCTTTCATAGGTTTCCGCCTGAAGGATGAGCGGCGTCGTGCCGAAAGCCTGCATGGCCGAGACGGCGAAACCGCCAAGAATACCGACGAGAACGGCGGTAAAGACGATATTGCGAAAAGACGACATGCCGTTCCCCTCAATGGCAGGGGAAGGCATTGGCATGACGCGTGTCATGCGCGGCGTTGTGAACGGCTTCCACATGGGAAAAGCCGACAAAACCGACAACGAACAGGCCAAGCACGATCGCCGTCAGCGATTGCGCGAAGCTGGTTGTTTTTGCGGAAACGGCGGCGTTGGCCGTATTCTGGTTGATGGACATGGTGGCCCCTCTCCGGCGCGACCCCGCGCCTTTGGACGCGGCCGGACAGCAAAAGGCCGTCGAGCCGCTACGATACACTTCACCACGGGGATACGAGACTGACACAGGGAGGCGTCGATCCCGCCACCCTGAAATTCCGCTCTTCCGGACACCCCGCCGGCATGGATATTTCCGCGATGGCAGGTCTCCTGGCTTACGGGTCAAAACCTGAAACACCTTCCCGGCGTCACCCTCTCTGGAAACCCTCGGTTCCCGGCGAGATGGCTTGCCAGTGGCATTTCGTTTCAGGCTCTCCGCTCACAGTTGCGGGGGCAGCCACGAATGAGGATTTCTCCCTATCGTGTTCCCTTTTCACCTTCCGGAACGCCCGGAAGGAACCATCACAGGATTGTTATCCGATGGGCGGGGTCGGGAGTCAATGGTGGGCCTGATTTCGAACTGCACGCCGTCGCCTCCAGCTCCGTCACCCCGGACTAGATCCGGGGTCCAGCGCGATCAAGTCCTTGATCGCAAGAGACTCTTCTCACGGCGCAGACGCGCCGTGGCTGGATGCCGGATCTAGTCCGGCATGACGGCTGAGAGTTACCGCGACGGTATGGCCTTCAGATAGGCGGCAATCGCATCGCGGTCTTCAGGCGTCAGATGCGCCATGTTCTGCTGCACCTTGACCATGGAGCCGCCGACGCTGTCGAATTCCGGGGTGAAGCCGTTTTCCAGATAGCTGGCAATATCGGCCTCGGCCCAGCTGCCGATGCTTTGCGAGCCGGGGGTAATGTCGGGAATGCGGCCCTCGCCTTCCGGGTTGGGCCCGCCGGCCAGCCATTTGTCTTTCACAAAACCGCCAAGCGCGTTGCGCGGCGTGTGGCATTCGCCGCAATGGCCCGGCCCTTCCACCAGATATTGGCCGCGCAGCAATTCGGCATTGGCATTGGCAAGCTCGACGCGGGGCCGCGCCGAGGGGTCGAAATAAAGGAATTTCCAGCCGCCCAGCGCCATGCGCAGGTTGAAGGGGAACGGCAATTCGTGATCCGGCGCATCGTTCTGGCTCGCCGGCAGGGCTTTCAGATAACCGAAGAGATCGTTGATGTCCTTCTGCGTCATGCGGGCATAGGAGGCATAGGGAAAGGACGGGTAGAGATGTTCGCCGTTCCTGCCCACACCGCGCGTCATCGCATCGCCGAATTCCGCCAGCGTCCAGCCGCCGATGCCATGCTGCGGATCGGATGAAATATTGGGGACATGGAAGGTGCCGAAGGGGCTTTTCAGCGCCTGCCCGCCAGAAAGCGTCAACAGCGCCTCGCCTTTCGCATCGGGTGCGGCATGACAGCTTGCGCAGCCGCCCGCCCAGAACAGCGTTTCGCCGTTGGCCAGATCCGGTTCGCCCAGGCTGACCCAGTGGCTGGGCGCCTGCCGCTGCGGCGCCGTAACCCAGGCGAATATGCCGTAGCCCGCAATGGCCGCGACGACGGCCCCGCCCGCGAGTTTCGTCCAGATGGAGGACATGCCCCTCTCCCCATTCTCACCTGACCCGGTCAGATGTCTTTCGTGCCTGAGAAAACGCCGCCGGGAAGCGGCGTTTCCAAAGTGCTGCGATTATTTCTTCAGACGATAGGTCTGGTGGCAGGTGCCGCAATCGGCGCCGAGCGTCTTCATGGCGGTGGCGACGCCCGCCTGATCGGTGGGGAGATTGGCGAGAACCATGTCCGCATCCGTGCCAAGCTTGGCGGCCTTGGCCTTGAAGTCGTCGAAATTTTCCCAGATGGCGGGGGCAGCGGCGCTGCCGGTCTCGGTGCCGGCGGGGAACTGATCCGGGAAAGCCCTGGCATTGGTGCCGATGGTGGTTACGGCAGTCTTGACGGTATCGGCGTCAAAGGGCTTTTCGCCCTTGGAGATGGCGGCAAGCGAACCCATCGCCCCACCGATCTGCTTCATCATGCCTTCACGTTTTTCGACTTCGCCGGCAGCGTAGACCGCTCCGGCGCAAAGACAGCCGAACAGCATGGCCGCGGTGATGGTTTTCAGTTTCATGCAACTCTCCTTGATTCCGGCCGGGACACCGGGCGCTAGATGGAACGGCGCGAGGATGCCCTTTCCGGATGGCGAAAAGAAGTCACATTGCGGTGAATTCCATCGTGAAAACAGAAGCCTAAGACAGGGCCTCCCACAGTGTCAGCAGCGCTGCGGCAATGAGCATGAAACCGGCGGCGCGGCCGATGAAGATCGTGGCGGCGGGCGAAGAAACCAGCCATGCCCGGCTTTTATCCGCCGTCAGCGCCAGCGCGCCATAGACCGTGAACTGCGTGACCGCCACCATCGCGCCCATCACCAGCCCCTGCATCCAGATCGGGCCATAGGCCGGTTTGAGGAATTGCGGATAGATCGCCATCATGAACAGATAGGCCTTCGGATTGGAAAGGCAGGTCAACACCGCCCGCCAGAAGGCTTTTCTGACCGAAGCGCTCGCCTGCGCCTCATCGCCGTTCACGACAATCGCGCTACGCATCAGGCCGATGCCGATCCAGATCATATAGGCGGCACCGAAAACCAGAAGCGGCAGGAACAGCGACGGCATCCAGGCGGCCAGCATGCCGACGCCCAGGGCGCCGTAAAGCGAATGCACGATGCCGCCGGCGCTCATGCCGCTTGCGGCGGAAAGGCCGGTTCTCTTGCCGCCCGTCAGTGCGCTTGCCAGCACGAACAGCATATCCATGCCCGGCAGGATGATGATGCCGAACAGGACCAGAAAGAAAAGCCAGAGATTTTCGGCGTAACTCATGTCAGTATCTCCCAAAACGGTTCACGACACATTCGGGAAATCCCATGTTTCTCAATGTGTTTCTTCGTTTATAGGAAAAGCCAACTGACAGCGTTGTGTCAGTTGCGTGGGGAAATCCACCGGGAAAACGGCAATGCGCAAGGCGTCGAGACTGTTCGAGATCATCCAGATCCTGCGGGTGGCGCGCAGGCCTGTCACCGCGCAGACGATTGCCGAGGCGCTGGAAGTGACGGTGCGCTCGGTCTATCGCGACATAGCAGCGCTTCAGACCATGCGCGTGCCCATCGAAGGGGAACGCGGCGTCGGCTATATCCTGCGTCCCGGCTTCAATCTGCCGCCGCTGATGTTTTCCATCGAAGAGACGGAGGCGATCGTGCTGGCGCTCGCCATGGTCGCCCGCACCGGCGATAGCGAGTTGCGGCAGGCGGCAAGGCAGGTCAGCGACAAGATCGCCGCCTCCCTGCCCGAACCGCTGTCGAAAACCCTCTCCGCCAATGCCCTGCATGCCTGGGGCAGCATCGCGCCCTCCCCCGCCGGCGTCGATCTTGCGACGGTCAGGCGGGCGGTGCGCGACGAGGAGAAGCTGGAGATCACCTATCGCGATGAAGCCGGCGCGGAAACGCAGCGGCAGGTTCGGCCGATTGCGGTGATCTATTATTCGGAGACGGTGAATATCGTCGCCTGGTGCGAATTGCGGCAGGCGATTCGCAATTTCCGCTCGGACCGGGTGCTGAGCTGCGAAACGACCGGCAGCTTCTTCAAGCTGGAAGGCGAGAAGCTGCGGCAATTGTGGATGAGCGGCTGGCAGAGCAACCAGTTGGGAAACAGAATTTAGTGCAGCTCGCAGCCTCTGTTATGTGTCGGAGCACCCCTCTCCGCCCTCATTCCTGTGCTTGTCACAGGAATCCAGTCGACGCGCGTCTGCGCGGCGGGAGACTCTTTTCAGCCCAAGGACTTGGGCTGGCTGGATTCCTGTGACAAGCACAGGAATGAGGGCTTCGAGAGAGGTCCGGCATCACAGCAAGGCATTATTTCCTATAGGAAATACTCCAGCAGGCGATCCTCCTCGCGCCCGAAACCGCGAATGACGATTCGGTCGGAAAAAACATCGGCGATGGCGAAGGTGTTCTGGTCAGGCGTATCGACCATGCCCTTGAAGTTCACGAAGTGGGTATTGCCCAATAAGCCGTAATTGCCCTCGTGATTATGGCCATTGAACCACGCGACGACCGAGGGGTGGGAGCCGAGGAGCTCAAGGATACGCGGCGCGTCCCACATGTTGTGGGCGTTTTCCGGGTAGACAGGATAGTGGCAGAGAACGATCACTTTTTCGCCCGCCGCATCCGCCTTTTGCAGAACGGCCCGCAGCCATTCGAACTGCTCGTCGCTGAGCGAGGCGTTCCACTCCTGCGCATTGATTGCGCCGGCATCCGCCAGGCGCTTCAGCCGGTCTGCGGCAAGCGCCCGACGCGGATCGCCGGGCGGCGGGGCGAAAAGGCTGACCTCGTTGCCGTCAAGCACGACGAAGCGGATGTCGCCGATGGAAAAATCATGCCAGGGGGCGGACATGCCGAGGCGGGCGTGGATAGCCGGCAAATGCTCGGCGGCGACGGCGAAATCGTGATTGCCCGGCAGCAGGACCGAGCGATGGCGAAGCCCGTCGTAAACGGCAAGGATCGCATCGAAATTGTCGAAGCCGCGGTCGATGATATCGCCGAGCGTCACGACGAAGGCCAGCTCCTCGCGGTTGAAGGTATCGATCGCGTCTGCGAGCTTTTTCGGGCTCTCGGCGTAATAACGGCCCATTTCCGGACGGGGAGCGGCATCGGCATACTGGGGATCGGCGACGATGCCGAAGGAGAAGAGAGGCGTGGTTTTTTCAGTCATGATGCGCCGCGATAAACCCGGCTGATGACAGGCTTGTGACAATAAAATCCGACAGGCCGTATCGCCATATCACAAATGCAAAACACCCGGCTTGAAGCCGGGCGTCTCAAGTGTGTGGATATTTCCACTGTCGTCATGCTCGGGCCTGTCCCGAGCATCTGCCACGTCGCGTTTTGAGAGACGGAGCAGATCCTCGGCACAAGGCCGAGGATGACGTCGCGCGGGAGAAGGCTGCTTCGATCAGCAACCACGCATTCCGCAAGCCTTACTTGGCGGCGGCTTCGTAACGCTCCAGGACGTAGTCCCAGTTGATGAGGTTGTCGACGAAGGCTTCGAGGTACTTCGGACGCAGGTTGCGGTAGTCGATGTAGTAGGAGTGTTCCCAGACATCGACGCCGAGGATGGGATCGGCGCCATGAACCAGCGGGTTTTCGCCGTTCGGGGTCTTGGAGATTTCAAGCTTGC
Source organism: Agrobacterium sp. 22-221-1 (assembly GCF_053522445.1). Taxonomy (NCBI): domain Bacteria; kingdom Pseudomonadati; phylum Pseudomonadota; class Alphaproteobacteria; order Hyphomicrobiales; family Rhizobiaceae; genus Agrobacterium; species Agrobacterium sp. 22-221-1. Next base: position 63,952 of record NZ_JBNWCL010000024.1, on the reverse strand, counting down.
CGTTCTTGACGGAGAGCCATGCCCAGCCGGAGCCGAACTGCGTGGTGCCGGCAGCGATGAAATCGGCCTTGAACTTGTCGTGACCGCCGAGATCGGAGGCGAATGCCTGCTCGAGCTTGCCCGGCAGCTTGTTGCCGCCGCCACCCTTCTTCATCCACTTCCAGAAATGGACGTGGTTGTAATGCTGCGCCGCATTGTTGAAGAGACCGGCATTGGTGCCAAAGGACTTCTTCACGACTTCTTCGAGCGACAGGTCGGAAAGACCTGCTTCGGCCGCCAGCTTGTTGCCGTTGTCGACATATGCCTTGTGGTGCTTGTCGTGATGGAACTCGAGCGTCTCGCGCGACATGTAGGGTGCAAGCGCGTCGTAGTCGTAGGGGAGTTCGGGAAGTTCGAAGGCCATGGTTTTTACTCCTTTTTGCAGCGGGTTACCGCTCCTAGAAACCGTGTGAGCGGACCATAGGAGCGAACCTCAATTTGGGCAACCTGCGAAATATCAAAATGTTCCGACAAAAGAGAAAATTCCTCTCGCCGCGCTCACGACAACAGAAGTTTCACATGCCGGGCGTACCGTTTTTCGCCCATCCGTTCCGTTACCTACGATGCGCGCACGGCAGCGGCTTCTGGACCGATTGGTACTACCTTCCGCGCGCTAAAACCCGGCGCGGCCAGACGTCACCCTTGGCGCCGAATTGACCTGCTGATCTCTGTGAGTATCCCTATGGCCACCGCAAACACGATCACCGTTATCGCCCCGTCGATTATGTCTCCAACTGGTTTCGATCCAAGGTAGCGCGCTTTGAGTATAGCAGCGTGAGCCGGGTCCTCTATGGACGCAACGTAGATCGCTGTCGCCAACCGAAGTCCTCCTCCAATTAGCGCCAGCCACGCTCCGACAATGCCGATTCGCGTAAACATCATTCTTGCCCCCACAGCTACCGATCATCGGTGCGTAGCGTTCTGGAAAGCTCTTCGTCAAGTGGCTAGCCGCAAGTCCGGCGGCGTCAGAAACAACCGTTGATATGTCAGTCGGCAGCGCGTTGGCCGACGATATGGTGAAGGTCGGCGTTGCCTGTTCGACCAAGCCGTAACAGTTCAAAAGCGCGGTGTGGTGTCGCCTTCGCCCAGCGCACGCTGCATCAACACCGTATCCAGCCATTGGCCGTGTTTCCAGCCGATGGATTTGAAGGTGCCGACATGTTCGAAACCGGCGGCGCGGTGCACGCCGATCGAGGCAGCGTTGGCCGAATCGCCGATGACGGCGATCATCTGCCGGAAGCCGCGTGCCGTCGCCGCCTCGATCAATGCATCGAGCAGCTTGCGGCCAATGCCCATGCCCTTCATGGCCGGATCGATATAAACGGAATTCTCCACCGCCGCGCCATAGGCCGGGCGCGGGCGATAGGCGCCGGCATAGGCATATCCGGCTATCTTTCCATCGCATTCGGCGACGAGGTAGGGGTAATTGCCCTCCACCAGAAGGCGGCGGCGCTCTAGCATCGTCTCCGCGCTCGGCGGATCGATCTCGAAGCTCGCGCGGCCGTGCAGCACGGCGTCCCGGTAGATTTCGGCAATGGCTGGAATATCCGCCTCTTCGCAGGGGCGGATGGTAAGGCTGGAAACGGTGGAAAGGGTCATTCTCTTGTCCTGCGGATCATTCACGCCGTCATTGTGCATTGCGGCGCAGCCAAAATAAAGATTATCTGTCTTATACAAACGATAAGGCTTTCTTTGATGATGGACCTCGACCTGCGGCAGCTGCGCAGCTTCATGGATGTGGCCGATCTCGGCAGTTTTTCCGCCGCCGCCGACAAGGCGGGGCTGACGCAGCCGGCCATCAGCCTGCATATAAGGCTGCTTGAAAAACAGCTCGGTGTGCGGCTGATCGAAAGGGTCGGCAGGCGCGCGCAGCCGACGGCGGCGGGGCGCGATTTTCTCATCCATGCAAGACGGATTGCGGAAGAAGTGGCGCATGCCATCGATACCGTAGCACCGCATCGCAGCGGGGTGACGGGACGCCTTCGCATCGGCACCGGCGCCACCGCCTGCATCTATCTGCTGCCGCCGGTGCTGGGCAAGATCCGGCAGGCCATGCCCTGCATCGAGATCGTCGTGCAGACCGGCAATACCCACGATATCCTCCGGCTTCTGGAGGCCAATACCATCGATGCGGCGGTGGTGGCCCTACCCGCCAGCGGCCGCAGCCTCGATATCAGCGACATCCATCTCGATGAGCTGGTCGCGGTTTTCCCGCAAGGCTCCATCTCTGACGCAACGGCGCTCAACGCCGAGACGCTTTCGGCGCGGCCGCTGCTGCTTTACGAGGGCGGCAATACGCGCCGGCTGGTGGATCAATGGTTTTCGGCAAGCGGCCGCACCGTGCAGCCCGCCATGGAACTGGGCAGCGTCGAGGCGATCAAGAAGCTCGCAGGTGCGGGCCTTGGCCTTGCCATCGTGCCGCGCATGGCGATGGAGCATGAAGGCGCGGCATCCGGGCTCGAATGGCGCTCGCTCGAACCGCCGCTCGAACGGCGGATCGCGCTGGCGATGCGGCGCGACAAACATATGACCGCGCCGCTGCGGGCGCTTGCCGCTGCGCTGCCGGATGTGCGGAAACGGTGAAGCCCGTGCCGGTTGCGAGGGCAGGCCTCGACTTGTTGACGAGAAGGAACTGTACTCTCTCCTCCGTCATGCCGGTCCCCGGAACAAGCCCGAGGATGATCCGGCATCCAGCCACGGCGCGTCTGCGCCGTGAGTAGAGTCTCTCGCGATCAAAGACTTGATCGCGCTGGACCCCGGATCTAGTCCGGGGTGACGAAGTGCGGATGCCAGTTCCTCGCCATATCCAACGCTGGATTTGTCTTCAAAACTCCGTCCAGTCATCACCCTTCACGGCCAGCGCCGCATTGCCGCGGGCGGCAACCGGGCGGGCCTTCGGCGCCGGTGCGGCGGGCGCGTGGACCGGGCTTGCGGCGCGCTGCATATGCCGTACCGTCTCCCGCAATGCGGAGCTTTGCTGGCCGAGCTGGAATTGCGCAAGCAGGGCGTGGAGATTGGTGCATTCCTGTGCAAGACCCGCACCGGCCGCATTCATTTCCTCGACCATGGCGGCGTTCTGCTGCGTGGCCTGATCCATGTGGTTGACGGCGGTGTTGACCTCGGAAAGCCCGACGCCGGTATCGGCCACCAGCTTCACGCCCTCACCCACCGCAACGGCTGATGCGGTGATGAGCTGCTTGATTTCCTTGGCGGCGTTGGCGGAGCGCTGCGCCAGTTCGCGCACTTCCTGTGCGACGACGGCGAAGCCCTTGCCCGCATCGCCCGCCCGTGCCGCCTCGACGCCGGCATTCAGCGCCAGAAGGTTGGTCTGGAATGCGATTTCGTCGATGACGCCGATGATCTGACCGATCTGGCGCGAGGAATGTTCGATGCGTTCCATGGCGGCAACGGCATCGCGCACCACCTTGCCGGAAAGATCGGCCTTTGTCCTTGCCTCACGCACCGTGTCGCGCGCATCGCTCGCCCGTTTGGAGGTGGCGGAAACATTGGCGGTGATCTCTTCCAGCGCTGCGGCGGTTTCTTCGAGAGAAGCGGCCTGCTGTTCGGTGCGGCGGGAAAGATCGTCGGATGCCGACGACACCTCGTGAGCGCCGCCATTCACGGTCTGCACGGACTGGCCGACGCTGGTGAGCGCTTCGCGCAGCTGGTGCACGGAGCTGTTGAAATCGTGCCGCAGCGTCTCGAATTGCGGCGAAAACGGCGTGGCGATCTCACAGACCATATCGCCGGAGGCAAGCCGGCGAAGACCGCCAGCCAGCGACCCCGTGGCCTGATTGAGACGCTCTTCGGCCTCGGCCTCCGCGCGCTGCTGCAGCTCGATACGGTCACGCTCGGCCCGCTCGCGGTTACCGACGGCTTCGTCCTCAAGCTGCCGGTTGCGGATGGCCGCTTCGCGGAAGATTTCCACGGCGCGGGCCATCTCGCCGATCTCGTCGCCGCGTTTTGCGCCGGGCACATCGATGGTCAGGTTGCCGTTGGACAATTCCATCATCGCCTTTGTCAGGCGGCTGATGGGGCGGGTGACGCGGCCGACGATGACGGCAAGGCAGAGAATGCAGACGCCAAGTGTGAGGATGAACGCGGCGAGATAGATCATCGCGCCGATAAAGGCGTCCTGTCTGGCCTTTTCGGCATTGGCGTTGAGAACATCCATCGCTTCGGAGGCGATTTTCGCGACCGTATCGAGGCTTTCGGTGACGGTATTGCGCCATGTATCGATGGTGAAGGCAGGCGTGCGGCCGTTGTTCAGATCGTCGATCAGCTTTGCGCGCTGCGTGACGAAATCACCCTTGAAATAGGTCCTGTCGGCAACGGCATAGATATCTTTGAGCGCCTTCGGCGTCGATTCATGCGCGACGAGGTCGCCGGTGGCTTTCCAGGCAAAGGCCGCGCCGGCATCGAAATTGCCAAGCTGCTGGGTTTCCTGCGGGGTCAGCGGCCGCTGCTGGGCCACGACCGCATTGATGACAACGGTGGCGCTGCCGCCCAGCGCGCGCGCCGACCAGCCATAGGACCGCAACTGGATGAGGCCGGTCAGGCTCTGGTCCAGCGAACGAACCTCGCCTTCCACCGCCGTCGAGCCCGCTTCGAGCGCCGTCAGGAGATCCTGACCGAGCGTCAGCACGGTCTTGTCCAGCCCGTTTTCACGACGGTCGAGCGGCAGGGTGACGTTGGCGTCAACCTTTTTGCGCAGCTCCAGGAATTGCGTGTAGATATCCTTCACGCGGGCAAGCGGGGCCTTGAGGCCAGCCTGATCGAGCGCGGCGGACTGTTCGAGAAAGGCGCCCATGGCGGCATCCACCTTCTGGCGCGACGCCTGCACGCTGGCGATGGTGTTGGCCGTCTTCGCCGGATCGACCGTCAGCGCCGAGGCGCTGTTGCCGCGTTCACTGCGAAAGTTCAGCAAGGCGTTGAAAAGCAGCCTGTCCAGCGAAACGAGCTGCGCCACCTCCGAAAAGCTGCGGGCACGCTGCACGGACTGCAACATGCCGTTGCCCACGAAGCCTGCCAGCGCGATGCCGACGAGCAGAAAAAATCCCACAAGTATATTGCGTATGCTGAAAGACATTTGGCGGCCCCCACTAGCCCGGATCGGTAATGTCGCAAGCTAGCGTGTGGTCCTCTAAAATTGGATTAAATTCCCCCTGAATTTTTATGGGAAATAATGCGGCTCAAAACAAAAGGCCGCGGCAGGGATGAGCCTGCCGCGGCCTCTTGAAACTATGGGTTTTACCCGGCCTTAAACATCCGCGCCGAGACGCGCCCAGTCCATGTAGAGATCGAGCGCCTTGCGGGCGACGGGGCCTGCCTGCAATTCGCGATCGTCGAGCTTCACGACGGGCGAAACCTTGGAATAATTGCCGGAGCAGAAGATTTCATCGGCCTCGCGGAAATCCTCGACCGAAAGCGTCGCTTCCCGCACGTCGAAACCGGCCTGGCGCAGAAGACCGATCACGCGCGAACGGGTGATGCCGGCAAGGAAGGTGCGGTTCGGAACCGGGGTAAGGACGACACCGTCCTTGACCATGAAGATGTTGGCGGAGGCGGATTCGGCGACATTGCCGTTCATGTCGCGCATCAGGGCATTGTCGAAACCGCGCGAGCGCGCTTCCAGAATGGCGCGGCCGCTATTGGGATAAAGGCTGCCGGCCTTGGCATCGGTCATGGCGGTTTCCGGCGAAGGGCGGCGCAGCGGCGAAACGGTGAGCGTCAGCGGCTTGCCGGCATCCATCGGCGCTTCGAACAGGCAAAGCGCAAACCGGGTGGAGCCGGCATCGGGCGCCACGACGCTGCCGGGCATGCCGTGTTCGGCCCAGTACATCGGCTTGATGTAGATCGCCATCTTGCCGTCGAATTTCTTGACGCCTTCGAGCGCCAGGGACTCGATCTCCTCGGCCGTCATGGTCGGCTTCATGCCCATATTGACGGCGGAGCGATTGATACGCTGGCAGTGCAGATCGAGATCGGGCGCCACGCCATCGAACCAGCGCGCACCGTCGAACACCGTGGAAGCCAGCCACATGGCATGCGAGGTCGGGCCGATGAGCGGCGGATTGCCGGGCAGCCATTGACCGTCAACATAGGTCCAGGTGGTTGATCGGGGTGCGGTATCGACGCTCATGATGGTCTCCTGTCTCAAGCGTTTTCGTTCGGTAAAAACGCTCCGTCTTTTTTGTTCTGATGCATTGCCGGATGAAGAACGCTGCGCGCTCTCAACGGGGCATGTGCTGGAAATCGGCCGGAGTGAATGCCTCTCCCCTGATGAGGTCAAGTTTTAATTGCAGCGATTTCTGATTTTGATGGAAAATAACAAAGCGACGGCCCCGCAAGCACGTTTTATGAGGCGAAACAAAAGGTTGATGAATAGATTCATCACAATAATTCATGCATCGGACGATAGCGGCGCGATTTGCCCCATGCGATGCTGGCGATCTGACGGCATTTCGCAGGAGGAAAATCATGGCATGGTCCGCCCACCAATATCTGAAATTCGAAGACGAGCGGACGCGTCCCGCACGGGATCTTCTGGCGCAGGTGCCGCTGGAGCGGGTGCTGAATGGCTATGACCTCGGCTGCGGCCCCGGCAATTCCACCGAGCTTCTGACCGACCGTTACGGCGTCAATGTCATTACCGGCATCGACAGCGATGACGACATGCTGGAAAAGGCGGCGGACCGGCTGCCGACCACGCGCTTCGGCAAGGCCGATCTTTCCCAGTGGAAGCCGGTGCAGAAGGCAGACCTGCTTTACGCCAATGCCGTGTTCCAATGGGTGCCGGATCATCTCACCGTTCTTTCGCAGCTGATGGACCAGCTGGAAAGCGGCGGCGTTCTGGCCGTGCAGATGCCCGACAATCTGCAGGAGCCGACGCATCGCGCCATGGAGGAAACCGGAGCGAACGGTTCCTGGAAGGACACGTTCACAGATGGCAGGATGCGCCGCAAACCCCTGCCCGCGCCTTCGGATTATTTCGATGCGCTGACGCCGAAATCCGCGCGGGTGGATGTGTGGCACACCATCTATAATCATCCGATGAAGGATGCGGAAAGCATCGTCGAATGGGTCAAGGGCACGGGGCTTCGCCCCTATCTCACCGCCGCCGGCGAGGAAAACCGCGAAGCCTTCCTCGCCGACTATACGCGGCGCATCAAGGCGGCCTATCCGCCGATGGCGGACGGCCGCCTGCTTCTGCGCTTTCCCCGGCTTTTTGTGGTGGCGGTGAAGAAGTAGCTTCAGCCCGCGAAAGCATAGACCCTGAGGCGATGGTTGTCGGGGTCGGCGGCGGTAAAGGTGTAGCCGAATTCCATGCCTGCCGGCTGCTGCAGCATGTCGATGCCCTTCGCCTTCCAATCCGCAAAAATCTCGTCCACCCGCGCATCGTTTTCAACGCGGAAGGCAAGCTCGCCGCCGCCGCCCATGACGGATGCTTTCGGCTCCACGGTGTGCCGCGACCAGAGGCCGAGCTTCATGCCGTTCTGAAGCACGAAGAGCGAGAATGTCGGCGAGGCTTCGACCGGTTCCGCACCCAGCAGCGCCTTGTAAAATTCGGTGCTGGCCGGCGGGTTGTCGACGTAAAGGATGGTGAAATCGGGGTGGGTCATGGTTGTTCTCCTGTGTTGCGGATGAACGGTTTCTAGACCCCGCTGCTGTCAGTTTTTGTCAGCATGATGCCGCCGCCGTTGTTTTTCCCTTTCGCGCCATTCTTTCAGCAGCGCCTGGCGGCGGCGCGGATAACGGCTGTCGAGAGGGCGGAAATCTTCGATGCGGTCGGCCCGGAAACTGCGGTAGTCCTGCCGTATCTCGCACCAGCCCAGAACCACCCGCACCAGATCGAAAAAAGCGAGCGCGAAGGGCCAGATCACCCGTTCCGTCACGTCTCCCTTTTCATCGCGATAGGTGATGACGACCCTGCTTTCCTTACGGATCGTATCGCGAATGGCGGCCAGATCGACATGGATGGCGGCAAGGCCCTGCCCCGGCCCGACAAGCAGGGTGGAATGATCGAGCTCTTCACGCAGGGCGTCCGGAAGCACGGCGCCGATCTTCACGAGGGCGGCGCGGGCGGCCTCCGCCAATCCCGCATCGGCGCGACCCGCCACCCAGCGCGAGCCGAGCACCAGCGCCTCGATTTCCTGCTGCGAAAACATAAGCGGCGGCAACAGGAAACCGGGGCGCAGCACATAACCCACGCCCGCCTCGCCCTCGATATCCGCGCCCTGCGCCTGAAGCGTCGCTATATCGCGGTAGAGCGTGCGCAGGCTGACGCCGGTTTGCGCGGCAAGGGCCGCGCCGCTGACCGGCATGCGGTGGGAGCGCAGGATCTGCAACAGATCGAGAAGCCGTTGTGAGCGTGACACGCGATATTTCCTTCCACCGCATAGTCGGATCGTGGCGTTGACGATCCCGGCGATAGACGCGTAGCGCCGCCAGCCGCCGGGTGCAACCATGCAAAAAAGGGTGGACAAGGCCGCGTCGCCAGCATGTAGATAGGGTCAGGCTCTTTCACGCCCCTCCCATCCGCCACAGGCATTTCGAGTTTCCGCCATGATCGTTCGTCCAAAACCGAACCTGCTGCAGCTTTTCCTCATCGTGCGCGGCTCCATCATCGTCCGCATCTTTCCGCAGGTGCTTGCGGTTTTCCTGCTGTCGACGCTGGTTGTCTGGGCGCACAAGGACAGGCCGGATCTGGTGCAGGCGCTGAACGGCGCGCCCTTTTCGCTGCTCGGCATCGCGCTTTCGGTGTTTCTCGGTTTTCGCGCCAATGCCTGTTACGACCGCTGGTGGGAAGCCCGCAAGCAATGGGGTGCGCTGATTACCGTCGCCCGCGCGCTTTCACGCCAGAGCCTCATGCTCGATAGCCGGCAGGATGTCGCCGATCCCGTCACCCGCCGGCGGATCACCAATCTTGCCATCGCCTTCTGCCACACGCTGGTTTCGCATCTGCGCCCCGGCGATGCGACCGCCACTGCGGCCAGCCTCGTTCCGGATGATCTCAGGGATATTTACGACCGCAGCCGCAACCGGCCGGACATGCTGCTGCGCGAAATATCCGGCGCCGTCGTCTCCGCCCATGGCAAGGGGCAGATCAGCGATATCCAGCTACAGATGCTGGATGCCACCGTGCAGCAGATGGGGGCGGCGCAGGCTTCGTGCGAGCGCATCCGCCAGACGCCGGTTCCCTTCGGTTATTCGCTGCTGCTTCACCGCACCGCGCATCTGTTCTGCCTGCTGCTGCCGTTCGGTTTCACCGATCTGCTCGGCTGGGCCACGCCGTTTACCGCCACGCTCATCGCCTATACGTTCTTCGGTCTCGATGCGCTGTCCGACGAGCTGGAGGACCCCTTCGGCACCGGCCTCAATGCGCTGCCGATCAATTCGCTCGCCACCACCATCGAGATCAATCTTCGCGAGGCGATGGGCGAGACCGATCTGCCGGCCGATCCGCGCCCGGTGGATTACGTGCTGATGTGATATCGTCCCGCCGGGTTGAAACCGATCGCGCGGACACCAGTTAATGAAAGACGGCTTCCCCCGCCCGGCATCCCGCGCCGGCCATGTTTTCAGCAAACAGGAGAGACATCCCATGTATGACGTCAGCGCGAATGGCGCGAATATTCCCGCCCTCGGTTTCGGCACCTTCCGCATTCCGGAAGACGATGTCAGGCGCATTCTGCCGGAGGCGCTGAAACTCGGCTTCCGCCATGTCGATACCGCCCAGATCTACAAAAACGAAGGCGCGGTCGGCGAGGTCATCGCGCAATCGGGCATTTCCCGGCACGATATATTTCTCACGACCAAGGTCTGGGTGGACCGCTTCCGCCACGACGATTTTCTCGCTTCCGTCGATGAAAGCCTTGCGAAACTGAAAACCGATTATGTCGATCTGTTGCTGCTGCACTGGCCGAAAAGCGATGTGCCGCTTGCCGAACGCATGGGCGCGTTGAACGCGGTGCGCAAGGCCGGCAAGGCGCGCAATATCGGCATTTCCAACTTCAATGTGGCGCTGACCGAAGAGGCGGTGAAGCTTTCCGACACGCCGCTTGCCACCAACCAGATCGAATATCACCCCTATCTCGACCAGACGAAGGTGATTTCGGCGGCGCGCAAGCACGGGATGTCGGTGACGGCCTATTATCTGATGGCCGACGGCAAGGTGCCGAACGATCCCGTGCTGAAGGATATCGGCGCAAAACACGGCAAGACCGCCGCGCAGGTGACCCTGCGCTGGGCGGTGCAGCAGCCGGATATCGTGGCGCTTTCCAAGACGGCGACCGAAAGCCGCCTCAAGGAGAATTTCGATGTTTTCGATTTTGCGCTGACGGAAGAGGAAATGCGGGCGATCCATGCGCTTGCAAAGCCGAATGGCCGCATCGTCAACCCCGGCCACCTCGCACCCGATTGGGACGACTGAGGCGACGGAGCCGTCTCATCGCTCGGTCAGGGCCAGCTTCGCACCCAGCGCCACGAAAGCGGCCGCGAAGCTGCGCCTCAGCCAGGCGAGGACCGCCGGGCGCGACACCACCTGCCGCCGGACCGAGGCGGCGAAACAGCCATAAAGCGCAAACACCAGAAACGTCATGGCCATGAAGATCAGCCCGAGATCGATCATGCGCCATGTCGGCAAAGCCTCATCCGCCGCGATGAATTGCGGCAGGAAGGCGAAAAAGAAGATCGACAGTTTCGGGTTCAGCAGATTGATAAGGATCGCCTCGCCGATGACGCGGGCGGCCTTCCGGGGCTCCCTCGTATCGTCGATCTTTAGCGCACCGTCCTCCCGCAGCGTGTCCCACGCCATGTAGAGGAGGTAGGCGACCCCCAGATATTTGACGATGCCGAAGGCGAGCGCGCTGGTGTGCAGGATGGCGGCAAGGCCGGTGATGGCGGCGAGCAGATGCGGCACGATGCCAAGCGTGCAGCCGAAGGCCGCAACGACGCTCGCCCTCGCCCCCTGCGAAAGACCGGCGGCGAGCGTGTAGACCACGCCGGTTCCGGGAGAGGCGGCGACGATGAAGGATGTGATGAGGAATTCGGGTGTCATGGTGAGGGTGTGTCCTGTGGGTGAAGGACAGGAGCATGAGGGTGCGTGGGGTGGGTGTCTTGGATGAAATTGCAGCGCAGACGCTCGTCGGCGCGCGCCGAAGTGGCGGGTCAGAGTATCGGCCAGCCCACTCCGTCCTCATTCCTGTGCTTGTCACAGGAATGAGGACGGAGAAAGCATCTACGAAAGCGCCGCCCGATAAACCGCCGGCGTAACCCCGAATTGCCGCACGAAGAACCGGTTCAGATGGCTCTGGTCGGCAAAACCGGCGGCAAAGGCCGCTTCGGCGGGCCGCGTGCCTCTGGCCAGCGCATGGCGGGCCACATGGACACGCCGCTGGAGAAGATAGCTGTGCGGCGTGAGCCCGGTGGCCCTGGCGAAAGCGCGCAGGAAGCGGAACTGGCTCATGCCGGCTTCCGCGGCGAGATCGGCAAGGCGGAACGGCCGGGAGGGCTCGTCGTCGATGCGGCTTTTCGCCCGCTTTATATTCTCGGGTGCGGCGATTTCGCCCGGCTTCGCCGCCGTCTCCATCGCGCCCGCCAGAAGCGTCAGCAGGGTCTCGTCGCCACGAAGGGTTTCGCCCGGCCGTTCCCTTGCCGTCATGGCTGCAAAGACAGCGTTGAATCGCTTCGCCAGCGGCCTGATATCGACGGGATAGGCGAATTCGAACGCGCCGCGATCCGTCTCGCCGATATCGGCAATGGCGTCGCGGACGATATCGATGTCGAGATAGAGCATCCGCCAGGCGCGGCCGCCCTCCCCGAGCGGAATACCGTCATGCACCTCGCCCGGATTGACGGTGATGAGATGGCCGGCGCCCGCTTCCACCATGCCGCGGCCGGAGAGCGATTTCTGCGCCCCGCGTTCGATGAGACCGATGCCGAACTGATCGTGCATGTGGCGCGGAAAGGAACGGTCGCTATCCGCCGCCACGGCGACGACACCGGACAGAATGGTTTTCGGCATCAGGAACCGGCCTTGGGCCATGAAAGCGCGCGCTCCGCAAATTAGAGCGCGACGCTATCACAGGATGCCCAGTCGCGACAGATGCGGCCGTTTACGGATGCATATGGTTGATCATGGCGAAGACCTGATCGAAATTGCCGTTCTGCGCGGCGAAACGCAGCGGCTTGCAGCGTTCCACCACCACTTCCTTCTCGTCCGGACGATTTTCAAGAATATCCATCACCTCGGAAATGAAGGCGTCGAGCGGCATGGCCCTTTCGTCGCTCGCCTGCCCCTCGCCCATCAGCGTCGTCTGCACATAGGGCGGCACGATTTCGATGACCTCCACCGGCGTTTCCTTCAGCTGCTCGCGCAGCGCGACCGAATAGGCGTGGATGGCCGATTTGGTGGCGCTGTAGGTGGGGGTCAGCACCATGGGCACGAAGGCGAGGCCGGAAGAGACCGTCAGAACCGTGGCCGCAGGTTGCTTGAGGAAATGCGGCAAAAGCGCCGCCGTCAGGCGAATGGGTGCGAGAAGATTGGTGGCGATGGTTTCTTCCGCCGTGTCGAGATAATCCGGTGCTGCGGCGATGTCCTCCGGCCGCATGATGCCGGCATTGTTGATGACGGCGTTGAGGGTCGGATGGGCCTTTACCAGAGCTTCGGCAAACGCGCGGATGCCTGCGGCGTCCGTCGCGTCCATCACCATCGAGGCCATGCCGGGATTGGCGGCCGTCACCTCGTCGAGCACGGCCTTGCGGCGGCCGGAAATGATGACCCGGTTGCCGGCCTTGTGAAACGCCTCCGCCAGCGCCCGGCCGATGCCGGAACCGCCGCCGGTGATGAGAATGGTGTTATCAGCGATTTTCATTGCAACATCCTTTGCTTGTTGGCTGAAAGGAAGTTAGCTATGATACTCTCCAATCGAAAGTAGGCACCCAAAAGATTTATACTTACCCAAAGGAGAGTGTAAGATGAAACGGCACGCCGCCGACCCGGCCATCGAAAGCCGGCGCAAGGTTCCGCCACCCACGGATACCGATCCGGCAATAGAGGCGCTGGTTCAGGACATCATCGCCAAGGTGGCCGACAAATGGACGATGCTCATTCTGGAAGTGCTGGAAGAGCATGGCACGCTGCGCTTCACGCAGATCGGCAGGCTGGTGGGCAATATCAGCCAGAAGATGCTGACGAAAACGCTGCGGCAGATGGAAAGCGACGGACTGGTGCGCCGCACCGTGCATCCCGTCATCCCGCCGCATGTGGATTACGGCCTGACGAACCTCGGCCGCACGCTGGGCAGCGCCTTTTGCGGCGTGTGGATATGGGCGGAAACGCACCATGCCGAAATAGAAGAGGCGCGGCGCCTGTTCAATGAACAGCCGCCGCGCCCCGCTATGGAGTAGTTTCGCCTCAGGCGAACTGGCTGAGGCCCGGAACCGAGGCGATCACCTGATCGACAACCTCATCGCCCGCATGCTGGCGGGCAACGGAGATGGTTTCCTTGGCGAGCGTGGAAATCTCGCCCATGCCGAGGCCCTGGCTCATCAGCTGCTGGCCCAGCCCCATGATGCCGCCGCCGCCGATCGCGCTCATCAGGCCGCCGAGCAGACCGCCGCCACCGGCACCTTCGCCATTATACTGCGCCACCAGTTCGCTGGCGCCGGGAATAGCTTCGATCATGCGGGCGATCGGGCCGTCTTCCGCCTCACGCTGAAGAAAACCGAGAATCATGCCAATGGCCTTTTCGGCCAGTTCCGGGCTAATTCCCGCCTTCTCGGCGATCTGGCTCACGACTTCGTTCATTCTTGCCTCCTGTTGAAAAACGACGCCAACATCGAATAACTGACGTTAACGTCAACGTAAAACAATATCATGCCGCATTCAAGCGGCCAGGGTCAGGTGCGGCAACTTTCATCAAGCGGTTTTTCTTCATCGCCATCAAGCAGTTGTTGCGCCTTGAAACTGTCCTTATAAGATCATCACAACCAAACTATGAAAAGGCCGCTATCGTCAGAAGTGGCCACAACATGGTAGTGACGCTTTAAATTCGGACATGACTTTTGCAAAATCCATCGCGATTTTAAGGGTCATGCACCAGCCGCAGGAGAAAATGGTCGATGTTGCAGGACGGACAGCTCTATATCGGGACCAGCCGCAATCCGGACGACAGCCTGAACAAGGGCGAATATCTGGAACTGAAATTCGGCAACCGCCACGGCCTCATCACCGGCGCGACGGGAACGGGCAAGACCGTGACGTTGCAGGTTCTGGCCGAAGGTTTTTCCAAGGCCGGCGTGCCGGTTTTCTGCGCCGATATCAAGGGCGACCTTTCCGGCATCGCCGCGCAGGGCGAAGCCAAGGACTGGGTGCAGAAGCGCACCGAACAGATCGGCTTCACCGATTTTGCCTATGGCAAATCGCCGGTGATCTTCTGGGATCTCTACGGTGAAAAAGGCCATCGCGTGCGCGCCACCATCGCCGAAATGGGGCCGCTGCTGCTCGCCCGGCTGATGGATGCCTCGGAAGCGCAGGAAGGCGTGCTCAACATCGCCTTCAAGATCGCCGATCAGGGCGGGCTGCCGCTGCTCGATCTCAAGGACCTACAATCGCTCCTGAACTATATGGGCGAAAACGCAACCGAGCTTTCCAACCAGTTCGGCCTGATTTCCAAGGCCTCGGTCGGTTCGCTGCAGCGCGGGCTGCTGGTTCTGGAACAGCAGGGTGCGGCGAATTTCTTCGGCGAACCGGCGCTGAAGATCGCCGACATCATGCGTGTGGGCACGGATGGGGTTGGCACGATTTCGGTTCTCGCCGCCGACCGGCTGATGATGAACCCGCGCCTTTACGCCACCTTCCTGCTCTGGATGCTTTCGGAACTGTTCGAAGAGCTGCCGGAAGTGGGCGACCCGGAAAAACCGCGTCTGGTGTTCTTCTTCGACGAAGCGCATCTGCTCTTCAACGATGCGCCGCGGGTGCTGGTGGAGCGCGTGGAACAGGTGGTGCGGCTCATCCGCTCCAAGGGCGTGGGCGTCTATTTCGTGACGCAGAACCCGCTCGACGTGCCGGAAACCGTTCTCGCCCAGCTCGGCAACCGCGTGCAGCACGCGCTTCGCGCCTATACGCCGCGCGAGCAGAAGGCGGTGCGCACCGCGGCCGACACTTTCCGCCAGAACCCGGCCTTCAACACCGCTGACACCATCACCACGCTCGGCACCGGTGAGGCGCTGATTTCCACCCTGCACGACAAGGGCGCTCCCTCCATCGTCGAGCGCACGCTGGTACGTCCGCCATCCGGCCGTGTCGGGCCGCTCACCGATGCGGAACGCAAGTCCCTGATCGATGTGAGCCCCGTCGCCGGGCAATATGACAAGGATATCGACCGGGAATCGGCCTTCGAAATCCTCGCCGCCCGCGCCCAGAAGGCTGCCGATGCAGAAGCCGCCAGACGTGCGGAAGAAGAAAACGCCGCCAGCCAGTCCGAGAGCGCTTCCGGCCGCTGGCGCCTGCCCGGCTTCGGCGATGAAGAACCCGCGCCGGCCTCCACCGGCTCGCGCAATGGCGGCGCACGCAAGACCGGATACCAGCGCGAAACGGTGATCGAGGCGGCAATGAAAAGCGCTGCCCGCTCGGTTGCCACCTCGGTCGGCCGCGCCATCGTGCGCGGGATTCTCGGTAGTTTGAAGCGATAGAAACAGATACGCCGCCCGCCCTCGATGGGGCGGGCGGCGCGTGATTGGCGGGACGTTACTTCTGGCGATAGAAGATCATGCCGCCGTGATAAAGCACATCGTCGACGAATTCGCCGTCGGCGGTGAAGCCGGTATCGTCCCAATAATCGATATGGTTTCCCTTCACCTCATACCGCCCCCGATAGGCGCTTTTGCGGTTGCCCCGCGCCTCGTCATACCGGCCATTGGGCAGAAGTTCCTGGCGAATGTGGCCATCGCCGGTGACCCACATGCCGACATAGGGGTGGTTCCGGGTTTGAGCCGTTTCGGTCATATTCACGTCCATGGCGTCGCTCGCTTTGCGGGAACCCGTATCGGCGGAAGCCGTTGCGAGCAGAAGCGCAACGGATGTCGAAACAATGTTCATTGCCTTTGCCCTCCAGATGCAGCGTTGGCGCGGCGTTCCTCGAACAGCTCGGCAAGCGTGCGGGATGCGGCGATAGCTTTGGGAAATCCTGCGGGAACGGTGATCAGATAGACCATTTCCTTCAGCTCTTCGTCGGTTGCGCCCACATTGAGCGCATAACCGGCATGGACCTTCATCAGATCACGCTCGCCAAGGGCCGCCATGACCGCGACGGCGGCTAGCTGGCGGGTCCGGTTGTCCAGACCCGGCCGGGACCAGACCTCCCCCAGGGCGTAGCCTTCAGTCGCATCGGCAAGGAAAGGAAACTCCTGCCGCAGACGTTCCAGATTGGACTGGGGCTGGCCATTGTTGAGGCTGCGGACGACTTCATCGCCACGCTTCAGCCTGTCATCCAGTCGTTGCGGATTGGCGATGGCGGCACTTGCCGCAAGCATGGCAATTGCAAGCACGGTCGGAAAAATCGCTTTCATGTCGCTCTCCTCAGGCGGCGGTGGGTCGGACGACGATTTCATTGACGTCCACATCGTCGGGCTGCTCGATGGCGTAGCGCACCGCGCGGCCGATGGCGTCGGGCTTCAGGGCGATGGCCCGATAGGTCTGCATCAGTTCCGCAGCGGCGGGATCGGTGATGGTGTGGGCAAGTTCGCTTTCCACCACGCCGGGGTGAATGCAGGTGACACGCAGGTCACGGTTTTCCTGCCGCAGCCCGTCCGAAATCGCCCGCACCGCAAATTTCGTCGCGCAATAAACGGCAGCCGTGGGCGAAACGGCGAGCGCACCGATGGAGGCGATGTTGATGATATGGCCGGAAGAACGGGCGGTCATCTCGGGCAGAACGGCGGCGACGCCATAAAGCACGCCCTTGATGTTAACGTCGATCATGCGGTCCCATTCGTCGACCTTCAGGGACGACATCAGCGACAGCGGCATGATGCCGGCATTGTTGACGATGACGTCGACCTGCCCGAACGCCTTGCGCCCCGCCTCCGCAAAGGCCTCGACGCTCTGTCTGTCCGTCACGTTCAGCGGCTGGATGACGACCTCGGCGCCCTTCCCGCGCAATTCTTCGGCAAGCGCCTGCAAGCGGTCCATGCGGCGTGCACCCAGCACCAGCTTCGCCCCGGCGGCGGCCAGTTCCCTTGCGATACCCTCACCGATCCCGCTCGATGCACCTGTGATGAGAACGACTTTGTTCAATGTCATGGCTTTCTCCTTGGTGTTACGGCCGGCTTTTTCTGGAAGCGGCCATTGCGGACAAGATAAAGCTTGGGCATTGTCGTGATAACCACCTCAATCATAACCTCAATGGGTAGAATTTCTAACCAATGAACATCGATCTCAACGCGCTTTCGACATTCTGCATGGTTGCCGAGGAACGCAACTTCCGGGCCGTTGCAGACAGGCTCGGCGTAACCCGCTCCGCCGTCAGCCAGACCATCCGCAAGCTTGAAGAGACAATGGGAATAGCGCTGGTGCAACGAACCACGCGCAGCGTCAGCTTGACGGAAGCGGGACAGCAGCTTTATGCGGATGTCTCGCCATCCATCGGCAATCTCGTTGAGGCTGCCAATGCCGCGTCGTCCCTGAGCGACGCCGTGCGCGGGCAGTTGCGCCTTGCGGTTTCCTCGATAGCCGAGCGCTTTTTATCCGGGCCATTGCTTGCGCGCTTTGCGGAAATACATCCCGAAGTGCAGCTCGATATCGTCGTGACGGACGAGGAATTCGATATCGTCGCCGAGCACTACGATGCCGGCGTGCGTCTTGGAGAACTGATCGCGCAGGACATGATTGCGGTTCCGGTTTCCGCTCCGCAGCGGCAGCTCGCCGTCTGCTCGCCGCACTATCGGGATCGCTTCGGCCTGCCGGCGCAGCCCCGCGAATTGATAGGGCACAGGTGTATCGGCTGGCGACCCCGTCCGGGTGTGGCGCCATACAGGTGGGAATTTGCGGAAAACGGCCGCGAATTTGCGGTGGCGGTGGAGCCGGCCTTCACCACCAACGACATGCAGTTGATGATCAAGCTGGCCTGCGCCGGTGCGGGCATCACATTCGGTATGGAAGAGACATTCCGCCCCTATCTGGAGAGCGGGCAGCTCGTTTCCATGCTGGAAAACAACTCCCCGAGCTTTGCGGGATTTTATCTCTATTATCCCAGCCGCCGCAATCTTGCGCCGAAGCTGCGCGCCTTCATCGATCACGTCCGCCTGTCGAGAGAGCGGTAATCTGCCGGAGCGAGCCCCGGCAGATCGTTAGAAAACAGGGCTATTTCCTCTGCGAAACCAGCGAGAAATAAGCGCCCTGCGGATCGACGCAGTTGACGATCCAGCTTTCGCCGGGAACCTCCATCGGACCGTTGACGACCTTGCCGCCGCCGGTGCTGACGCGGGTAATGGCGTCATCGATACCGTCCACATTGAAGTAATAACCCCAGTGACAGACGGGGACCTGCGGCATGCGTTTCATCATGCCGCCGACGGCCTTGCCCCTGTAGGCGAAGATGCGGTACGGGCCCATGTCGCCCATGTCGAAATCATGGTCCTTGGTCCAGCCGAACACATCGCCGTAAAAGGCCATGGCCTCATCGACATTATCGGTGAAGAGCTCGTGCCAGCCGACATGGCCCTGCTTTTCCTGCATATCCTCAGGGAAACCGCCGGTTTCCATCGGCAGCGGCGTCATGATGCAGAGCACCGCACCGAAGGGATCCGCGACCACGGCGAAGCGGCCGATTTCGGGAATGTCCTGCGGCGGGCGTCTGACCGCGCCGCCCTTTTCAGCGAATTGTTTCGCCGTGGCGTCCACATCGTCGACATCGACATAGGCGGTCCAGTTCGGGGGAATGCCCTGGCCCTTGTGCTCGTCGGTCAGCTCCATGACGCCGCCCATGCCCTTGCCATCGGCCTCCAGCACCAGATAGGGCATTTCCGGCGAGCCGAAATCCTTGGTCTGCCAGCCGACGACATGACCATAAAAGCGGGCTGCCGCTTCCATGTCGGGCGTCATCAGCTCGACCCAGATGAATTTTCCATGTGTATCGGACATTGTCGTCTCCTATGGAGGGTTTGGCGGGTGTGTTTCGGCAAGCGCCCGCCGCAGGATGCGGCGGCGCCGGTGGTTCGGGTGAAATTTTCGCAGGGCCTCAGGCCTTGCGGCGGAATTCCGATGTCATGAAGGTCTTGAATGTGCCGTCCGGCTGCCTGACGCTGCCGGAAAAGCTGCGGTGATTGTCGTCATGCAGCACCAGCACGTCGTGATAGGTATCGGTGCGGCCGGAACCGTCGAAGGCCGGGCCTTCCGCTTCCAGCGTCAGGGTCTTGCCGTCCTCTTCCAGCCAGCCCCTGTAGACCCAGAGATTGGTCATCATCGACCCTACCCAGGTGCCGACGAAATTGCCCTTGGCCGGGTCGAAGCCGACCGTGATCACGGCCGTCATCTGGTCGCCATCGGGCATCCTGCCAGTGCCCTCACCGACAATCCACAGCCCGCCGATGGAGCGGACCGTCTCGGTAAATCGCTGCGAGGGATCGTTGGCGTCATAGCAGTCATGGCCGGAACTGGAGGTCATGACCCAGTCTCCGACGATCCTCTTCAGGAACTCATGTTCCTTCTGCGGCTTGGCGATTTCCATTTCCATTGTTGTTTCCTCCTCGTCCGTCCGTTTTCAGTGGCAGCAGGCTGCTGCCTTCGGCGCGTCCTCATACTGGTCGTGACGGCGCACCCAATCCATTACCTCCTCTTCGTTACGGCCTTTTGGCACCAGATCGAGCAGCATCAACGTGCCGAGCGTCTGCTCCGCGCCGCGAGCGTAAGTGGAATAGGTGTGGTAGATCTTGCCGTCATCGCCCTTGGCGAAAACGCTGATGCCGTGCAGGTCCTTCAGGTCGCCATAGGGCGCCATGTCACGGTAATTATAGGTGATTTCACCTTTGGCCATGTCCTCGTCGCGGAACGAGGCCTGATAATCGTAGTTGAAATCGCTGCTTTCGGCCGAAACCCACGGGAATTTCCAGCCCATGCGGTTCCTGTAGCTTTCGATCTTCTCAAGCGGCGCGCGCGACACGGCAACGAAACCCGCATCGCCATGCTTTAGGTGGATCAGCGCGCCATCGACATGATCGGCAAAGAAGGAGCAACCGACGCAGCCCTCCTCCCAGTCCGGCGCCAGCATGAAGTGATAGACGATGAGCTGGCTGCAGGTGCCGAACAGTTCCTTCAGCGATTTGGGGCCGGAAGGGGCATCGAAGATATAATCCTTCGTCACCTCTTCCCAGGGCAGCGCACGCCGGGCCTCGTTCAGCCTGTCGCGGGCGCGGGTCATTTCCTTTTCCTTCACCAGCAGATCGCGGCGGGCCGCAAGCCACTCCTCTTTCGAAACGACGGGATGAGACATGATCTTTCCTCCTTGGATCCGTCTTTCACCACGGCACCGCCCCGCTTTAACGGTGGGCGCCGGCTATTTCTGTGCTGAAAGTCAATAAACAGTCTGCGGGGCATCAAGTTCCGCTTGACTAATTAGGTTGATATCAACATATTTATCCCATGTCAAACGCCAGCGTGATTCCTTTTTCGGCAACTCTTTTCGTGCGGGATGCCTGTTTGTGTCTGCATGCGCAGCGCGCCGCACGGGCTTTGGCGCGGTTGTTCGACAATGCACTGAAGCCGGTCGGCATCACCAATGGACAATTTTCGCTGCTGATGTCGCTCAACCGGCCGGAGCCACCGCCGATGGGACCGGTCGCCAATCTTCTGGCCATGGACCGCACGACGCTGACGGCGGCGCTGAAGCCGCTGGAGCGGCGCGGGCTGGTCAGCATCGAGCAGGACCCGAAGGACAAGCGCGGCAAGCGGCTGCGGCTGACGGCGGACGGCATGGCCGTGCTCGCCGCCGCCTTCCCCATCTGGGAACAGACCCATGCCGAAATCGAAGCCCGCATCGGCAGCGGCGACCCCGACCGGTTGCGCCGTGACCTTATCGACCTCGGCTGACAGGATTGACGGTATGGCGCCACTTTTGTCGGCGACAATGTCATCCGGCCGTCGTGCCGGGGAGCGACACTACGAAGAAAGCGCAATCAAGGAGGAATGATCATGCGTGCAATCGTTTTTGTAAAAGCCACCAAAAGCAGCGAAGACGGCGTCATGCCCACGACCGAGCTGATCGAGGCAATGGGAAAATTCAACGAGGAACTGGTCAATGCCGGCATCATGCAATCCGGCGACGGCCTGCATCCCTCCTCCAAGGGCAAGAGGGTTGTGTTCGACGGTGACAGCCGCACGGTGATCGACGGCCCCTTCCCGCACACCAACGAGCTGGTCGCCGGCTTCTGGATCTGGACTGTGAAGGACATGGACGAGGCCGTAGCCTGGGTGAAACGCTGCCCGAACCCGATGCTGGAGCGCAGCGAAATCGAAATCCGCCCGATGTTCGAAATGGAAGACTTCGGCGACGCCGTAACGCCGGAAATCGCCGCGCATGTGGAAGAACTGCGCGCGCGCGTCGCCAAGCAATAAAGGCCGCTCAGGCGAAGGCCGGATTAAAATGGGAGGGCGCGGGCTTGCCGCACTCTCCCCCACCGCCTGCCGCTGCAAAAGCCGTTGCCTCGAACAACCGCCGCTGTTAATGGTGAAGCGGTTCAACCCGTTTCAAGAAAGGAGGCTTCGCATGGATATTTCCTGCTTCTGGCGCAATCGTCAGCTCTGCCACCTTTTTGCCCTGCAGACACGTTTGCAGGGCTGACCGGAACAACCAACACTCTGGTTTGCCCAAAAGGCCGCGCAGAATGCAGCTTGTCTGCCGTTGCGCATGTTTTCACGACGGATCACCCCGAACCGAAACCCCGTACTGCCTTTGGCAGACCACGGTTCGTCAACGGGTCCGTCTTGCCAGAGACGACTTCATGACCATCATCACGCTTCGAAACCTCGGAATCATTCTGGGCAAGCCGCTTTTTTCCAATCTCAGCCTCACCGTGAATGCGGGAGACCGCATCGGCATCGTCGCCGCCAATGGCTGCGGCAAATCCACCCTTCTCAATTGCCTTTCCGGTGACATGGAGCCCACCAGCGGCGATATCACCCGGCTGCGCGGGCTGACGCAGTCCATCGTCCACCAGCATCTGCCCTCACCGCTGATGGAACGGACGATGCGGGACGCCGTGCTTTCCGCCCTGCCGGCGGATACGATCGACAGCGAGAGCTGGCGTGCCGACATTATTTTCGACGCCATGCTGGTGCCGGAGCCATTCCGCGAGCGCCGCCTGAAAGAGCTGAGCGGCGGCTGGCAGAGGCTTGCCATGCTGGCGCGGGCATGGATCACCGAGCCGGATGTGCTGCTGCTCGACGAACCGACCAACCATCTCGACCTCGAAAAGATCAATGTGCTGGAAAACTGGCTCGGTGAATTGCCGCGCGATACGGCTGTCATCATCGTCAGCCATGACCGCGCCTTTCTCGATAATGTCACCAGGAGCACGCTGTTCCTGCGGCCGGAAAATTCGGCGCTGTTCCGGTTGCCCTATGGCTACGCACGGGCGGTGCTGGAAGAAGAGGATGCCGCCGATGAGCGGCGTTTCCAGCGCGACATGAAAACCGCCCAGCAATTGCGCCGGCAGGCCGCCAAGCTCAACAATATCGGCATCAATTCCGGCAGCGATCTTCTGACCGTCAAGACCAAGCAATTGCGTGAGCGTGCGGAAAAGATCGAGGAAAAGGCGCGGCCCGCTTATATCGAGCGATCCGCCGGCAAGATCCAGCTCGCCAATCGCGGCACCCATGCCAGGGTTCTGGTCACTCTGGAAGATGTGTCGGTCTCGACGCCGGACGGAACAGTGCTGTTTCGCACCGGCCGGCAATTTGTCCGTCAGGGGGACCGCATCGTCATTCTCGGCCGCAACGGCGTCGGCAAGACACGGCTGATGTCGCTTCTGCAGGCGGCCGTATCGGGCGCAGGCCAGATACAGGAGGGCATCAAGGCCACGCCCTCGCTGGTGGCCGGATATGTCGATCAGTCGCTCGCCGAGATCGATGACGACAGCACGCCCGTTTCACTGCTGTCCCGCCGCTTCGATATTGGCGACCAGCGCATCCATGGCCTGCTCGCGGGCGCCGGGATCGACATGGAAATGCAGAAACGCCGTATCGCCGCCCTTTCCGGCGGGCAGAAGGCCCGGCTTGCCATGCTGGCGCTGCGGCTGGCGGAGCCGAATTTCTACCTGCTGGACGAGCGCACCAACCATCTGGATATTGAGGGGCAGGAAGCGCTGGAGGCGGAAATCATCAGCCGCGAGGCCAGCTGCGTGTTCGTCTCGCACGACAGGAGTTTCGTGCGGGCTGTCGGAACCCGCTTCTGGCTGATCGACAAGCGCAGGCTGGTGGAAGTCGACGATCCCGAAGGGTTTTTCGCCTCGGCCTGATGGTCTTGAAAAGCAAACGCCCGTCAGCCCAAAAGGCTGGCGAGGCGTGGATCGCCGGCGAAATCCAAAACAGCAAAACCCGTTCTGCGCATTGGAAATTCGCAGAGCGCCTGCACCCCCGTTTTCGACAGGTGGATACGCCAGCTCATCCGTTCCACCGGCGTCTTCGCGGCAAAAGCCTTCGGCGACAGAACCGCGATGTTGAGGCCGCCGGCGGGGTCGCGTACCGAGCGATAGAGGATAGCCTCGATCTTCGCCAGACGCGCCTGATCGGCCAGCGCCTGGCATGGCTCGTAATTCTGCAGATCGGTCCACAGGCGAGCATCCCGGCTCAGTTCCGGTTTCGTCAGGTTGAGCGCCGCATCGGTGGCGATACGGGCGGCGAAGGCGGAATAGTCGGCGGGATTGGCAGGCAGCGGCGTGCCCGGCGATTCGGCATAGAACAGCAGCCGGTAAAAGGCCATTTCGGCCAGCGCCGTCTCCACTTTCTGGGCGGCGTAATAAACGCCTTCGGTATAGCCCGCGCGGCGGAAGCGCGAACCATGCGGATAGGCGGCTCCATACCGGAAGGGTGTGGCGAGAAGATAATCGAAACCGGCGCATTCCGGCGGAAACGGCCGCTTGCTCATCTCCAGAATATCTTCCAGCAGAGATTGCTCCTCCACCGTATCCACCAGTTTCATGGTGGAGACCTGATGCTGCGCTTCCACCAGCCGCCAGTATTTTCCCGATACGGCGCATTTTTCAGACAGGAGCGCGTCGGGCGTCCAGATAGGAGAGGACATCGATCAATCCGGTAATGGTGGTCAGTTTGTCGGCAGGCACGGCGTTCAGCGCGACATTGTGATTGCGCAGCCAGTTTTTCGCCACGGCCTCATCGCCGCCGGCAATCGCATCCAGCGAGCGGAAAACCCGGATCAGCAGCACCGCAAGCTCGAAGGATTTGGCGCCCGGCTCCAGCAGGAAATCGAGCCGTTTCATGCGCGACACGGTGGGGGCGGAAACGCCGAGAATATCGGCCGTGCGCGCGGCATTCAGGCCCAGCCGTTCGGCGGCGGCGATAACGGCCTTGGTGACGACCCTGCCCTGCGAGGCGGGATCCATGGCGCTCTTGGCGTGAATATTCATGGCGCATATCCTTTCCTTGGAAAGAATATAGCATTTTTCTTTCTGAAAACAAGAAGGCCGGGATGAACCCGGCCTCGTTATTCAGATAGCTTACTCACGCGAATTGGATCAGGCCACCGAGACCGGCACTTCCGTGGAGGTGCGCATGGCGTGGCTGTACGGGCAGACGATGTGAGCGGCGGCAACCAGCTTTTCGGCGACTTCGCGCTCGACGCCCGGAATATTGGCCTTCAGCGACACTTCGATGCCGAAGCCACCGCCATCTTCGCGCGGGCCGATGCCGACGGTTGCCGTCACAGTCGTGTCTTCAGGAATCTTTACCTTTTCCTTGCCGGCGACAAATTTCAGCGCGCCCAGGAAGCAGGCGGAATAACCGGCTGCGAAAAGCTGCTCCGGATTGGTGCCACGGGCGCCATCGCCGCCCAGCTCCTTCGGAACGGTCAGCGTCACGTCGAGAACGCCGTCTTCCGACTTGGCGTTGCCGGCGCGGCCACCGGTGGCGGATGCTTTGGTCGTGTAGAGAATGGGCATGACATTTACTCCTTCGGGTTGGTGTTGGGCATCTTATAACGCACAATTAAATTGTGCGCAATATAGTTTTGCGCATTGAATGAAATTTTGTTTTTTGCGATAATTTTCACGAAATTTCGCCGCGCATCCATGCGGCAGGAACCGAAAGCGGGGGCTGATTGTTCCCTTCCCGGTTGATTTTGGAGCAGGAAAATGGACGCAGAGGGCGACGAGAAGAAGATGGAAAGCCTGTTGAGGCTGGACCAGCAGATATGTTTTGCCCTTTATGGCGCGGCACACGCCTTCACACGCGCCTATAAGCCGCTGCTCGACCCGATCGGGCTGACCTATCCGCAATATCTTGTCATGATGGCGCTATGGGAAAAAGAGACATCCACCGTCAAGGCGCTCGGCGAAATGCTGGGCCTTGATTCGGGCACGCTGTCGCCGCTGCTGAAAAGGCTCGAACATGCGGGGCTGATTACCCGCAAGCGCGGCACGGTGGATGAGCGGCAGGTGCTGGTGGCCCTGACGCCGAAGGGCGCGAACCTCAAAAAAGAGGGCGTGAAGATCATGACGGCAATCGGCAGCGCCACCGGCTGCGGGCTGGAGGAGCTGGTGCAGATTCGTGACCGGGTGAATGCGCTGAAGGACAGCCTCAGCCGGCCCTAATCCTCCGGCAAGTCACAAGGGCTGATAATCTCTCTTCCGTCATGCTCGGGCCTGTCCCGAGCATCTGCAGCGTATTGATTTAGTGCGACGTGATTAGATCCTCGGGACGAGCCCGAGGATGACGTCGAGTATGGGGGACAGGTTTTCCTTAAATTAAAGGCGGCACAGGGCCGCCTTTTTATGCGAAGGAGGCTCGGCTTACTGCCAGACCACCACACGCGCCTTCTGCGGCACGCGGTCGTAAAGATCGATTACGTCCTGGTTCATCAGGCGCACGCAGCCGGAAGAGACGGCCTTGCCGATGGAGTTCCATTCCGGCGAACCGTGCAGGCGGTAGAGCGTGTCCTTGCCGTTCTGGAAGATATAAAGGGCGCGCGCGCCGAGCGGGTTCTTCAGGCCCGGCGGCATGCCGCCGTTCTTGGAGGAATATTTGACCAGTTCCGGCTGGCGGGCGACCATTTCGTCCGGCGGGGTCCATTTCGGCCACTTCTGACGCCACTGGATGACGCCCTCGCCCGACCAGGCGAAACCTTCGCGGCCGATACCGACGCCGTAACGCATGGCGCTGCCGCCCTGCTCCACGACATAAAGGAAGCGCGAGCGCGTATCGACAACCACGGTGCCGGGGCGTTCGCCGGTCGGGTCGACAACCCGCTGGCGGTAATAACGGCGGTCGATTTTCTGATAGGGGACGGCGGGAATGACGTAACCGCCATCCTCAACCGAGCCGTACATGACGGCCAGTTCCGCATCGCTGACGCCCGGCGAGAACATCTGCCGGAAATCGCTGCCGATGGCGCTTGCCTGCTGGCGAATGGCGCCTCCCGGACCTGATGAGGCACAGCCTGCGAGAAGCGAGGCGGAGGAGATGCCGAGAAGGGAAAGGAAGGTGCGTCTGGAAAGATCTGTGTCGGTGCTTGTCATAAGGCCGGTTTGTCCCACATTTCGAACGGCTATATCGCCGTTGTACGTCATTTGTTCCGTGTCATGCGTATTGCGAAAATAGTTAACCGACCGCTAAAAGCCAGTCACAAGGCGCTGGCGGAATGGGTCCAATATCTCTTTCTTTTAGAACGTGTTCAGATAACCACAATCTGCGCCCCTTGCGGCACACGCTCGTAGAGATCGATCACATCCTGATTGAGCATGCGCACGCAGCCGGAGGACGTCGCCTTGCCGACGGATTGCCAGTCCGGCGTGCCATGCACGCGGTAAAGCGTGTCCTTGCCATCCTTGAAGATATAAAGCGCACGCGCGCCGAGCGGGTTGTTGAGACCGGGCGTCATGCCGCCATTGGCGGCGGAGATGGAGGCGAGTTCCGGCTGACGCTTGACCATTTCATCGGGCGGCGTCCAGCGCGGCCATTTCGCCTTCCACTGGATCTTGCCGCGGCCCGACCAGGCATAACCGTCGCGCCCCAGCCCAACGCCGTAACGGATCGCCTTGCCGCCGGACTGCACGAGATAGAGAAAATGCTGCCTGGTATCGACGATAATGGTGCCGGGGGCTTCCGCCGTCTGGTAGCTCACTTCCTGCCTGAGATAACGCGGATCGATGCGGCCATAAGGAATGGCCGGCAGCGAGCGGTCCTCATCGCGGATCGGGCCATACATGACCCGGTGCAGCGGATTGGAGACAGGCAGGCCGTAGGCCATCGCCTGGCCCTGCGGTTGCGGCGCGTTATAACCCTGCACCTGCGGGGCTTGCAGCCCCTGCCCGCGCACCGGCGGACCGTATTCCTGATGGAAGCGGGTTCTGAACAGATCCGGCGGGCGCGTCGAAAGCTGGCCCGGCTGCGGCGGCAGTTCCGGCTGGCGATTGGAGCTGACGGAGTTGAAATTGAATACCGGCGCCGTTTCCCTGACGAAAACATCCGGGTCCATCCGGGTCGTATCCGTCACGAAAAGGCAGCCGCTCATGAGAGGCAGCAGGGCAAGCCCCGCCAGAGAGGCCGCCCGGCGACCGTTTTTCAAAAGGAGTGCTATCATCTGAACCGCTTCATGGAATCCAATCTACCGACATGATGAACCGTGCGGCTGGCGCGAAGCTGGCGTCGTTTTTTCAAAAAAAATCGAAAAAACGCATTTTTGCTCTTGAAGCTCTAGTTGCTAGAGGTGCCAGATTGGCTGTCGACTGGAATTCAGGAGCGGAAACCATGAATATTTCGACAGGCATAAACATCAAGGGCAAAGACGGCGAGCAACTGACCTTCTCCGTTGGCGGCATGGATTGCGGCAGCTGCGCGGCGAAAATCGAAACCGCGCTTTCCCGCCTGCCGGGCGTTGCCGACGTCAAGGTTTCCGTTGCGCGCGAAAGGCTGAACCTTTCGCTGGCCGAAAGCAAAACCTCGGTCGAAAAAATCGAAGACACGCTGCGCAAGCTCGGTTTCAAACCCGCTTTGCTGCCGCAGGAAAAAGTCTCCCGCGCAAAAGTCGAGGCGGATCATCACGGCCACAACCATGATGACCACGATCATTCGTCCTGCGGCGGCCACCATGCCGATACCGGAACGAGCGCCGACAACAGCAATGCGCTGACCTTTTCGGTCGGCGGCATGGATTGCGGCAGCTGCGCGGCCAAGATCGAGACCGCGCTTTCGCGCCTGCCGGGCGTTGCCGACGTCAAGGTTTCCGTTGCACGCGAAAGGCTGAACCTTTCGCTGGCCGAGAGCAAAACCCCGGTCGAAAAAATCGAGGACACGCTGCGCAAGCTCGGATTCAAGCCGGCCCTGCTGCCGCAGGAAAAGACCGCGCGAGAAAAAGCCGCAGATCACAATCACGATCATGACCACGGATCATGCGGCGGCCATCACCACGACCACGATCATTCAGATCATGACCATTCGGGGCATGACCATTCCGCGCACGATCACGCGTCCTGCGGCGGGCATGATCATGACCACTCCAAGCATGACCATTCTGGTCACGATCATTCCGGCCACGACCATGCGGGCCATTCGCATGGTTCCGCTCCGGCGGCTGCAGTGCAGAGCGGGGAAGTAGGACATGCCCATGGCGCGGATGAAAAAGGCGCGTGGTGGCGCACCGCAAAGGCGCGCAACACCTTCACCGGCACCGTTCTGGTCGCCATCGCCTATGCGGCGGAACTGAGCTTCCCGGCATGGGGCGGTTACGCCTTCATCATCGCCACGCTGGTCACGCTCTTCCCCATCGCGAAGAACGCCTTCAACGCCGCCCGTTTCGGCGCGATCTTCACCATCGAAATGCTGATGACGATTGCCGCCATCGGCGCGATCATCATCGGCGAGGCGGAAGAGGCGGCCATCGTCGTGTTGCTCTTCTCCGTCGGCGAATTGCTGGAAGGTTTCGCGGCTGCCCGCGCACGCTCGGGCATCAAGGCGCTCGGTTCGCTGCTGCCGAAAACGGCTCTGGTGGAGGAAAACGGCGCGCTGCGGCAGGTCGCGGCCGATCAGGTGCGCATCGGCCAGGTGGTCTTGGCGCGTCCCGGTGACCGTATCGCCGCCGATGGCGTTGTCATGGAAGGCCAGTCGAGCGTCGACGAATCGCCGATGACCGGAGAGAGCATTCCCGTCGCCAAGGAAAAAGGCGCACGCGTCTTTGCCGGCTCGATCAACCATGACGGCTCGCTGCGCATCCGCGTCGACCGCGCGCCGGAAGACAACACCATTGCCCGCATCATCACACTCGTCGAGGAAGCGCAGGATGCGCGTGCCCCGACCGAGCGCTTCATCCAGAGCTTCTCGCGTTATTACATGCCGCTGATCGTGGCGATCTCGGTGCTGACCATCATCGTGCCGCCGCTTGTCGGCCTCGGCGACTGGGATACCTGGATTTATCGCGGTCTTGCCTTGCTGCTGATCGGTTGCCCCTGCGCGCTGGTCATCTCGGTTCCCGCGGCCATCGCCTCCAGCCTTTCTGCCGCGGCACGCCACGGCATGCTGGTGAAGGGCGGCGCGGTCATCGAAATGCTGGCTCGCACCGAAACCGTCGCTTTCGACAAGACCGGCACGCTGACGCTCGGCGAACCTGTCGTGACCGACGTGGTGGCGCTTGACGGCAACGAGGCCGAGCTGATTGCGCAAGCCGCAACCATCGAGCACGAATCGA
Source organism: Agrobacterium sp. 22-221-1 (assembly GCF_053522445.1). Taxonomy (NCBI): domain Bacteria; kingdom Pseudomonadati; phylum Pseudomonadota; class Alphaproteobacteria; order Hyphomicrobiales; family Rhizobiaceae; genus Agrobacterium; species Agrobacterium sp. 22-221-1. The sequence continues at coordinate 34,001 of NZ_JBNWCL010000024.1, read as the reverse complement.
GCCATCCGCTCGCCCGCGCCATCGTCAATCATGCCGAAAAGAGCGGCGTTAAGCCCCTGCCCGGCTCCAACATCAAGGCGATTTCCGGTCGCGGCATGCAGGGCAATGTCGGCGGGAAAGACCTGTTCATCGGCGCACCGCGCTTTGCAACGGAAGTCGGCACCCTCTCGAAGGAACTGGCCGATCGCATTTCCGCACTGGAAAGCGAAGGCAAGACGGTGGCTGTCGTCATGACCGGCGGGGCGGCAAGCGGCCTCTTCGCCATGCGCGATGAGCCGCGCAAGGATGCGGCGGAAGGCGTGAAAGCGCTGAAGGAAATGGGCATTTCCTCGCTGATGCTGTCGGGTGACAATGCCCGCACGGCGCGTGCCATCGGCAACAAGCTGGGCCTTGAGGCGCGGGGCGAACTGCTGCCGCAGAACAAGGTCGAAGAAATCCGCAAGCTTGCCGAAAAGAAGACCGTGGTGATGGTGGGCGACGGCATCAACGATGCGCCGGCCCTTGCGGCGGCCAGCGTCGGCGTCGCCATCGGTTCAGGAACAGACGTGGCGATGGAAGCGGCGGATGCGGCGCTGATGCGCAACAATGTCGGCGACGCCGCCCGCCTGATCGGCCTGTCGCGCGCCACCATGCTGAATATCCGCCAGAACGTGACCATCGCGCTCGGCCTGAAGGCGGTCTTCCTTGTCACCACTGTAACCGGCGTTTCGGGTCTGTGGCTCGCCGTTTTCGCCGATACCGGTGCGACGGTTCTGGTCACCGCCAATGCCATGCGGCTGCTCGGCTATTTCAACCGCAACAAGGGCTGACATTCCATTTGCGTGCAAGACGGCCGGGTCTCGTCAATCGAGGCCCGGCCGTCTCATTTACGGCATATTGACAAACTAATTGCGTCCAATAAATACCGCGTACCGCCGTTTCCACGCGCGTGACAATCGATTCCACGCGCAGGAGCGCTGAACTTGGCAAAGCATGGCTATAACCGCATCGCGTACCGCGCGATCAAGATCGGTGGAAACATCGCCAAGGTCATCTTTTCCATCGATTTGTTCATCCGGCCCGGCAGAAGAAAAACGCTTCCGCAGTATCAGCCTGCCAGACGCAGCCCGAAATCGGAAAAGGCCATTCCCCGCATCATCTGGCAGACGAATTACTCCAACCGGGTAACGACGCCGATCTATGCGAATTTCCTGTTCAACCGTTGGCTGACGCCGGAATTCGAATATCGTTACCATGATGACGAGGCGTGCCAGACCTATATCGACCGGCATTTTCCCGGACGTTACGCCGACGCCTTCCGTCGCCTGCAGGTGGGCGCCGCCAAGGCGGATTTCTGGCGTATTCTGGTGCTGCTGCAGGAAGGCGGCATCTATCTCGATATCGATTCCAATTTTGCTGCCCGCCCCGAGGATGTGATCGGCGCTCAGGAAGAGGCCGTTTTCATCGCCATGAAAAGCGGCGAGATCACGAATTACTTCATGGCCTCCAGGCCCGACCACCCGGCGCTCAGGCTGATGGCCGACCGTATTTCCCAGAATATCGAAGACGGAACGCTCGCCAGCGTCTACGACATGACCGGCCCGACGGTGGTGCATGCCGTCGTCAAGGAACTGGGGCTTCCGGTCCGCAATTACCGCGAAATGTGCACCCAGGGTCAGTTCACCAACAAGCGCGCCCAATATGCCGATAAAAAAGACGGCGCATGGTGGGCGGAGCAGGCCAAGACGTCCATCGTCAAGAACTAGGGCATCTCCGGTAAACGTGCGAAGCGGTTTGGCCGGACGTGCTCCTGAACCCTCAGACGTTCCTAAACAGCAGCACAGTTCGAATTTCAGACGAAGGCGTTGAAAAGGCGGATGCTTTCCTCCACCGCATGCGGCACCACGCCGTTATGGGTGCCGGGCAACAGCTTCTTGTCGACCTTGAAGCCGGATGTCAGGGCGCGATCCACGAAAAGCTGGTGATCGGCATCGAAAGGCCGCTCCTCCGTGCCGCGCAGAAGCAGCGCCGGACATTTGAGGCTGGGTCCGAAGCAGACGGAGGAGCGCATGATGAATTCGCGCTCGTCGGTCTCGTCGAAGCATATCTCGTCGCTATAGCGGTTGAAATAACGCCAGGAATTGACGCCGGCGGAAATGGGTGCCGCGGCGCGGAACCTGCGGCTCATGGCGGCCAGCAGCGTCAGCGTGCCGCCGTTGGAATGGCCGGCGATGAAGAAGCGGTTTCTGTCGATGCCGGGAAGGTTTTCCAGATAGGTGGCCGCCGCCAGCGCATCCGCCGTTTCGTCGTAGAAACCGGAATAATTGCCGCTTTGGCCGTTTTCACCACGGAAGGACGGCAAAAGCACGACATAACCCGCTTCCCAATAGGGCTTCATCAGCGCCCAATGGCCGTCTCCGGTGGCGTTGCCGCCATGGAGGAAAAGCACGGCGGGTTTCAGCGTTTTTGACGGCTGGTAGTGGGAGAGCCAGGCGACAAGTTCGATGGAGCCATCCGGCCCGCCGGGATAGGTGACACGTTCCGCCCCGGGCGGCGTGCCGAGCGCCGAGGATTTTTCCGGCGCAGCCATTTTTCGCAAGAGATGGGTGTGGAACCGTTTGCGCGCCTCCGCATAATCCTGCCGCTCCAGCGGCAAAACCTCGGGCGCGGCAACGCCCGCTTTCGCACGCAGCGGCAAAAATGCAGCCGCTGACAGCCCCATGGCGCCGACCAGCAGGCTTCGCCGCGTCAGGCTCGGCAAGATAGTGCCGCTCTCTTCCTGTCCGAAGGCTGAGGAAAGAAAGCGTTTGTCTGCCATATGGTCACCTGAAGGGATGGTTGTAACAGCAGTTCAACACTGCGGCGGGAGGCTGTCCAATCACGGATTCGCGAATGACAACAATGTATTCGCAGCCATCGTGGCAATTTCTGGACAGCGTCTTCCCTGCTCCTGTGCCTGCCAAGGAGGATGAGGGGGGCGGCCAAGGCACCCTACACTTCCACGCCATCGATCATCGCCACCAGCGTCGAGAGCCTGTCCGCCTCCGCCGGCAGCTTGTCGGCGCGCAGCCGTGCAATGCGCGGGAAGCGCATGGCGACGCCGGATTTGTGGCGGGTGGAGCGGTTGATGCCCTCAAAGGCCACCTCCAGCACGAAGCCGAAATCCGGCGTGGCGCGCACCGCCCGCACCGGGCCGAAACGCTCGACCGTATTGTCGCGCACGAACTTGTCCAGCACCTCCAGCTCCGCATCGGTGAAGCCGAAATAGGCCTTTCCGACCGGCACGAGCTGTTCGCCATCCTCCCCTTCCGCCCAGACGCCGAAGGTGAAATCGGAATAATAGCTCGACCTTTTGCCGTGGCCGCGCTGGGCATACATCATGACGGCATCGATATTATAGGGATCGCGTTTCCACTTGAACCACGGCCCCTTGGCGCGGCCGGCCTGATAGGCGCTGTCGCGGCGCTTGATCATCACACCCTCGATCACCGGATCGGGCGGGGCGGCGCGCAGCGTGTCGAGTTCCTGCCAGCTGGAAAAGCCGATCAGCGGCGAGAGGTCGAAACGGTCATGCGGTGCGTGCTCGATGATATCCGACAGGCGGCCGCGGCGATCCATGTAGCTTTCGGCGCGAATATCGCTCTCGCCCTCGAACAGCAGGTCATAGGCGCGGATGAAGGCGGGATAGTCATCCAGCATCTTCGCTGTCACCGTCTTGCGGTTCAGCCGCTGCTGCAGGTCGGAGAAGGTGCGGGTGAGATTGTTGGAGCGCACTGTCCCGCCGATCAGCAATTCGCCGTCCATCACGCCTTCGAAATCTATCGCCTCCAGAACATCGGGAAAGGCGCCGGAAATATCGTCGCCGGAGCGGGAATAGAGTTTTCGCGTGGCGCCGGCGCGGGACAATTGCACGCGAATGCCGTCCCATTTCCATTCGGCGGCGTAATCGGCCGGGTCCAGTGCATCGAGGTCACCATCGGCCACCGGTGTGGCCAGCATCACCGAATGGAAGATGGCGGGCGTCGCCAGCACCGGCCGCCCGGATTTCCCCTCCAGCCAGGCGAAAAGCGGCGTATAGGGCGGCGTCAGCCCGTGCCAGAGGGTCTCGATTTCGGTGATGTCTTTCCCGGCGAAATCCGCCAGCGCCTGCCGTGCCAGCCGCGCCGAAACGCCGATGCGCAGACTGCCGGTGGCGAGTTTGAGAAAAGCGAAACGCGAGGACGTATCGAGCCGGTCGAGAAGATCGCGCACCGCGCTGCGCACCTCCGTGCGGCCGAGCGAATTCATCAATGTCACGATGTCGCCGAGGCGTGGATCCTGCGCTTCGGCGTCATCCGCGCCGCCGATATTGCCCCAGACCAGCGAAATGGTTTCGGCAAGATCGCCGACATAATCATAGGAATAACGAAACAGCACCTCGTCCATCCGCTCCAGCACCAGCTCGCGCAGCAGGGCGGGCTTGACGCTTTTCAAATCCAGCGTGCCGGCAATGGCCGCTAGTCCGTAACCCCGGTCGGGATCGGGCGTATCGCGAAAATAATCGGTCAGCAGCTTCAGCTTGCCGTTGCGCGAGGGAGTGAGAACGAGGCGGTCGAGCAGCGTGGCGAAGGCTTTCATCTCAATCCCCCTCATCCTCGTAACCGACAAGATGCAGCGGCTTGGCGGCAATACCCTGCAATTCGCACCAGCGCACCAGCGCCTCCTCACGGCCATGGGTGACCCAAACGGCCTGCGGGGAAATTTCCCTGATGGTCTCCAGAAGTTCCGGCCAGTCGCAATGATCTGATATCACCAGCGGCAGCTCCACGCCGCCCTGCTTTGCGCGTTGCCGCACCATCATCCAGCCGGAAGCGAAGGCAATAAGCGGTTCGTTGAAGCGCCGCGCCCAGCGTTCCTGAAACGCCGAGGGCGGACCGACGACAATCGCGCCCTTGAAGGCGGAAGGATCGCTTTTTTCGAGCGTTGCGGGGCGCAGATCGCCGAGATCAATGCCCTGCGAGACGTAATAATCGCAAAGCCGCGCCAGCGCGCCGTGAATATAGATGGGATCGGAATAACCGTTGTCCCGCAAAAGCCTGATGACGCGCTGCGCCTTGCCGAGCGAATAGGCCCCGACGAGATGGGTGCGTTCGGGAAATTGCCGGATCGAAGTAAGCAGCTTGCCGATTTCCACGCGCGGCAGCGGATGGTGAAACACCGGCAGGCCGAAGGTGGCCTCGGTGATGAAGACGTCGCAGGGAACGGTCTCGAAGGGCGCGCAGGTGGGATCGACGCCGCGCTTGTAATCGCCCGATGCGACGATGCGCAGGCTGTTCATTTCCACCGAGATTTGCGCCGAACCCAGCACATGGCCGGCGGGATGGAAACCGACGGTGACGCCGTTCACCTCCACCCTCTCGCCGAATGCCACTGCCTGCTCGCTGCCGCAGAAGTCCTCACCATAACGGATACGCATGATATCCAACGTCTGGCGCGTGGCCAGTACCGCGCCATGGCCGGCGCGGGCGTGATCGGAATGGCCATGCGTGATGAGCGCCCGCGCCACCGGGCGCACGGGATCGATATAAAAATCGCCCGCCGGACAATAGAGGCCCTTGGGCGTGGAATTCAGGAGCTGTTCCGGCTTCATATTCATTGAGATAGGGCCGCCCGCGCGAATGTAAAGTGCTGCGAGAATAACGCGGAACGGGCGTTAAATTTCCAGCGGCAGTGTTTTTGTTTTGCCGCCCGTCATTTCGGCGTTGAGCCGCGGCTGTACGCTGGTCAGCGGGGACAAGTCTTCGCAAAAGCGGGACATAAAACGCGCAATCGGGATGGCGCAGACAATAGGAAGGGATGGCCGTGACGGAATTTAGCCAATTCGATGTGTCAGACTATCTGGATAGCGATGAAGCCATGATCGAATATCTGGCGGTCGCGATGGAAGACGAAGACCCTGACGTATTCATTGCCGCCCTTGGCGCAGTCGCCAGGGCGCGCGGAATGTCACAGGTTGCGGATGCTTCGGGTCTGGGCCGCGAAAGCCTCTACAAAGCACTTAAGCCCGGTTCGAAGCTTCGCTATGAAACCGTGCAGAAAGTCCTGCATGCGCTGGGCTTCCGACTGGCCGTCGAAAAATCATTGAACGCCGCGTAAGACTGGGATTTACGCCAGCCTTACGACTACGCGTCACTACTCCCCCGCCCCTTCGGCCGGCTTCGCCTGCACCGCCGCCGGCAACCGCACCGGTTTCAGCATCAGCGCCGCCGCAAGGCCGATGGCGGCGGTTGCGGCTGCGGCGAAGAAGAGCGGCGTAAACGCATCCGAATAGAGCGAGGCGACGGCGGCCTGCGAGGCGGCGGGGAGTTCGGAGAGCATTTTCGGCGTCAGTTCCTCGATCTTGCCGACGCCGGGAATATCGACCGGCACGCCCTTGAGGCTCGATGACACGATGGCGCCATAGACCGAAATGGCAATGGCTGCACCACCCATGCGGGTCAGGGTCACCGCGCCGCTCGCCGCACCGATATCCGCCTTGGGCGCGGAATTCTGCACGCCGATGATCGGCGCCTGCTGGCCGAGGCCGACAGCAAAGCCTTGCGCCAACATGAGGACCGCAATCACCCAAAGCGGCGTTCCGGCATGCATCTGCGTGAACAGCAGCATGGCGATAAGGTTGATGGAGAGACCCGCCACCGAGAAGGGCTTGTAGACGCCGGTAATCGAAATCAGCCGTCCCGCCGAAAGCGAGCCCATGACGATGCCACCGGTGACGGCGATGAAGAACAGGCCGGCATGGGAGGGCGAAAGCCCCGTCGTGGTCTGCAGGAACAGGGCATAATAATTGACCATGCCGATACCGATGCCGCCGCTGGTCAGCGAGACGATCATCAACAGCGGAAAGGTGCTGTCCTTGAAAAGACGCAGCGGCACGACCGGTTCCGGCGCGCGGCGTTCCACCTGCACCCAGAGAAAGGCGGCAATGACGGCGAAAGCGATGATGCCGAGGCTGGGGCCTGCGATCAGCGAGCCGAACAATTCGCTGCTGTCTGCCCAGAAGACCACGCTGGCAATGGTGGCTGCCAAGAGGACCGCGCCGAGATAATCGATCTTCGGCTGACGCGCCGGACGGCGATAGGGCAGCATCAGCGCCAGTCCTGCAATGACGATAATGCCAAGCGGCAGGTTGATGAGGAAGATCGACCGCCAGCCGAACAGGTCGCTCATCGTGCCGCCGAGGATCGGGCCGACGCTGCCCGACGCCATGATGGTGAGGCTGGAATAGCTCTGGTAGCGGGCGCGCTCGCGCGGTTCGAACAGATCCGCATTGACGGAAAAGATCGACACCATGATGCCGCCGCCGCCAAGCCCCTGCAGAACGCGGGCGGCAATCAGCGAATCCATCGACCATGCCAGACCGCAGGCGAGAGAACCGAGCGTGAAGATGACGACCGCCGCGATCATCACATATTTGCGGCCGAACAGATCGCCGAGCTTGCCATAAACAGGCATGACCGCGCTGGTCGCCAGAAGATAGGCCGAGCCGATCCAGCCGAAACGCTCCAGCGCGCCGAATTCACCGACGATGGTGGGAAGTGCTGTCGATACGATCTGGTTATCGAGGGTCGCCATGAACATGGCCAGCATCAGAAACAGAAAGACGATGAGCCTGCGCCGATGATCCGACACAAGCGGCGCCACGGGGGCGGTGGACATATCCATGAAAAATCTCGTTGGCTTCCGGCAGTTTTGCTGCGACAATTTGTGTGCTATCAGCATATATATGTCAATGGCAAGTTTTTGACATCTGTGCTAATGCCGCTAAATGTGATCGGAAAACAGCATCGAAAGGGACGATGAAGCGTGGCGACTGAGGAAAACTGGAACGAGGATCTGCCCGAGGACATCAAGCGGATCGGCAACACGATGACGCGCATGCGCATCATGATCGGCCGCCGCATCATCGGCCGCATGGCGCTTGCCAAGCTCGCTCCGGGTCTCGAACTCTCCCATATCGACGTTCTTGATATTCTGCGCCGGGCAGAAGGCGATGTTACCGTGGGTGCGATTGCCGAGGGCATGCGCATCGACCCCTCGCGCGGCAGCCGGGTGGTGGCGGATATGGTGGCGCGCGGCCTGCTGAAACGCGGCGTTTCCCAGGAGGACGGCCGCCGCAGCATTGTCGAGATCACGCCGCTCGGCACCAGTCTTTTGCAGGAAATGCGCCGGACCAAGATGAGCGTCATCGAGGACGTGATGGATGGATGGCCGGCGGAGGATGTGGAGACATTCGCCCGCCTGTTCGAACGTTTCATCGACCGTTTCGAATACCGGTTGTCGCCGGATACGGACTTTCTGGCGGATCAGAAAAAATCATAGCTGGCCCTGCGATCCGCAACTTCACTTTAAAAGTGCAAAACCGTAACGTGCCGCATCGAAAAGGCCGGAGCACGCCGTTTGCCGACATCGTCGGCCGTATTCTGCTTTTTGTTTTCCGCATTGTCCGGACGTAAAACTGCGACGCGGTTTTCACTGGAAATGCTCTCAAGGGGGTAAATTCGATGTTGACGATCTACGGTGTCTACCGTTCCCGCGCCACGCGCACGCTGTGGCTTGCGGGTGAACTGGGCATAGAATTCAAGCATGTGCCCGTGATACAGGCCCGCCGCCTTGCCGATCCGCTGGCTGCGGATGCGCCGCTCAACACGCTGTCTCCCGCATTTCTCGCCGTCAACCCGATGGGCACCATTCCCTGCATAGAGGATGACGGCATGGTGCTTTACGAATCCATGGCCATCAATCTCTACCTTGCCCGCAAATATGGCGGGCCGCTCGCCCCCATCGACCTGAAGGAAGATGCGGCGATGCTGCAATGGTCTTTCTTCGCCGCCACTGAAATCGAGACCAATTCGCTGAAGATTTCCTCCGCCATCGCCGAAGGCCTGTCGGAAAGCGATAGCGGCAAGGCCGTGATCGATGTCGCCGCCCGCCTGCTGAAGCGCCCCTTCCGGGTGCTGGAGCAGCATCTCTCCAGCCACGACTATCTGGTGGGCGACCGTTTCACCGTCGCCGATCTCAACGCGGCGGAAATCGTTCGTTACGCGCAGGGCCACAAGCCGCTGTTCGATGCCCATCCGGCGCTGAAAGTCTGGCTGGATCGTTGCCAGGCCCGCACGGCGTTCAAGACCATGTGGGACAGCCGGGCCGCCGAAGCGGCCTGAGCGGTTAAGCCCCTTACCCCTCCGTCATGCCGGACCTCATCCGGCATCCAGCCAGCCCAAGTCCTTGGGCTGAAAGGACTCTTCTCGCCGCGCAGACGCGCGTCGGCTGGATTCCGGCTCAGGGCCGGAATGACGGAAATACTGAGCCACTCAGCCCCTCTCTCCCGCCAGCGCCCGCTGCACCGCAGGGCGGTCGTTCATGCGGCGGAAGTGGTCGTGCACTTTCGGGAAGCGGGCAATATCCACGCCATCGCTTTCCAGCCAGCCGGACATGACGAAAAGATAGGGATCGGCAACGGAATAGGCCGTACCAAGAACCCATGGGCCGTGCAGCATGCCGTGCTCGATCAGTTCGAAGCACTCGCCCATGGTCTGCGGCACTTTCGCCTTCATATCCGCAAGCGAACTCTCCTCATTCGCCCAGCGGCTGCCGCGCCGGCCATGCGCGTGGGCGACATGCACGGTGGAGGAAATGAAGGCGTTGAAGGACTGCATCAGTGCGAATTCAAAGGGATCGTCGAGCGGTGCGAGCTTCTTTTCAGGCGCCATCTGCGCGATGAAGGCGAGGATGGCGGGCGTCTCCGTCAGCACGCCGCTTGCCGTGGCCAGTGCGGGCACGCGGCCCTTCGGATTGATCTTTAAAAATGCCTCGGAGCGTTGCTCGCCCTCCGCGAAATTGACGCGGTGGGCCTTGTAAGGCAGGCCGGATTCCTCGAGCACGATATGGCTGGCGCGGGAGCAGGAACCGGGGGAGAAGAACAGTGTGAACATGGATATGCGACCTCCAAAGCAATGAAGCGCCCGTTTCTTCCTCACGCGGACGCCGCCCCTCGGCGGCCATGGGATGGCCGTCACACGCAGGGCACATCATCATCGTGCCCGCAACCGGCCGCGTCAAAGGTTATTTAAAGCCCGACGACGCGGATATCGCCGACATGGATGCCGTTCCAGTTGCGCATCTGCCGGTTCGCCATGCCGCTCAAAGCCTGCTGCTCGGCGCTGCCTTCATCGAAATAGCGGGCCAGCAGTGCCGAGACCACGGCTTCCGCCGCCCGCGTCGTGCCGTCTTCGCATTTCACCGCCATGGCAATGCCCTTTTCCGGCAGGGCGGCGACGAAGACGCCCTCCGCGCCGGTCTTTGCGAAGATTTTTCCCGGCGCGATCTGCATCAGTTTCGTGCAGGCGCGGCCGGTGCCCGCCACGTAAAAGGGCTCCGCCATGCAGGCCTCGACGAGACGGCGCGAGGCTTTCGCACGGCCCGGTTCCAGCCCTCTGCCCGTCGCCATCTTTGCGAAACCGTGCGCCAGCCCTTTGAGCGGAACGGCATAGGTGGGGATGGAGCAGCCATCCACACCGCAATTGTCATGGCCGAGTGTCGCACCCGTCAGGCTTGCCATCGTGGCGCGGATTTCCCGCTGCAGCGGGTGATCGTAACCGACATAGCCCTTGGGGTCGGTGCCGGTGTGGCAGCAGGCGCAGATGAAGCCCGAATGCTTGCCGGAGCAATTATTGTGAAGCGCCGTCGGCTTTTCCAGCGTGCGGGCCTGATGGATGATGGTTCTCTGGTCGGAAGACCAGTGCGCGCCGCATTCCAGCGTATCGGCATCCCTGCCCGCCTTCGCCAGCATCGAAGCAGCAAGTTCCACATGCGCGTCCTCGCCGGAATGGGAGGAGCAGGCAAGCGCCAGTTCGCGGTTGCCGAACTGATAGGCATCCGCAGCACCGCTTTCCACCAGCGGCAGCGCCTGCATGGCCTTGCAGGCGGAACGCGGGAAGATGCCGCGCTCGATATCGCCAGCCGAAAACAGCACGCCGCCATCGCCATCCACCACCACGGCAAGGCCCTGATGGCGGCTTTCCACGAGGTTGCCGCGGGTGACTTCGACGGTAACGGAATTGTTCATTTTCGCAGCCTCAAAAAATTCTGATTTCATGTGGTTGATACCGCAATTGATTTTTCGATGCACGGGGCTATCAGTGAAATTTGCAAAACGTCTGCTGCTGGCGATTGCCGTTATCTATCTGCTTCCCGCACTGGCATCGGCCGGGCTGTGGGCCATGCGGGACCATCCGCAGGGCTGGCGCGATGCCCGCTGGTCTTCGTCCGGCGTCCTTCCCCAGGCGGACGCCGATGAACAGGCTGCGGTCTATGTGTTTTCCGCCATGACGGGCGGCTTCAAGGGCTCTGTCGCCAGTCATGCCTGGATCGTGCTGAAAAAGCCGGGCGCGAAAGCCTATGACCGCTATGACAAGGTGGGTTGGGGCACGCCGATCCGCCGCAATGGTTATGCGGCGGATGCCTTCTGGTATTCCAACACACCGCGCCAGGTGGTGGCCATTCATGGCGCAGAGGCGGAAAAGCTGATCCCGAAGATCGAGCAGGCTATTTCCGATTACCCCTATGGCCGGCCGGGCGGCTATCGCATCTATCCCGGCCCCAACTCCAACACCTTCGTCGCCCATGTGCTGCGCAGCGTGCCGGAACTCGGCGTCGTGCTGCCGCCGGATGCCGTGGGCCGCGATTATCTGCCGGACGGCGCGTTTTACCACATCGCCGACGACTGGAAGGATGCAAGCGTTTCGCTCGGCGGCCTGTTCGGCATTTCGGCCGGTGCGCGCAGCGGTTTCGAGATCAATTTTCTCGGTCTTGTCGCCGGCATCGATTTCAGCCGGCCCGGCGTGAAGATACCGGGGCTCGGTTATTTCGGCGTGGCCGGCATCCGCGCGTAAGCGGTTACGTTTCGCTGGCCTGAGCGGCGCGTCGGGCGCGGATGCTCTGGGCGATGAAGACCCGCGACAGGCCATGATAAAGCGGCTCGCGGGAGAAAAGCCGCGACGTCAGATATCCGAGCATCGATGCGGCCATGATGGGCATGACGCCTTCATGATTGCCGGTCATTTCAAGGATGATGACAAAGGCCGTCATCGGCGCCTGCACCACGCCCGCAAAATAACCCGCCATGCCGACGATGGCGCCAAGGCCGACGCTGGTGCCGAGCAAAGCGGCCATGGTGCTGCCGAAACCCGCGCCCACCGACAAAGACGGTGCGAAGATGCCGCCGGGAATGCCCGACATCATGGCAAGGAACGTCGCCGCCAGTTTTTCGATGAAGAAGAATGCCGGCGCGGCCTCGCCCTCGATTGCCGCGCGCGCCTGTTCGTAACCGGTTCCGAAGGTCGCGCCGCCCGTTGCGATGCCGAGGACGGCGGAGGCAAGGCCGCAGGCGGCGGCGACCGCCAGCATCCGCTTCAGCGGCATGGCCTGCGCAAAGCGCCGGATGCGGGCGGAAAGACGCAAGGCGCCTGCGCTGAACAGCGCACCGAACGCGCCGCCGCCAATGCCGCAGACCAGAACCAGCAGCCAGTCCATGGTCGTTTTCGCCATCACCGAACTGGTGCCGAAATAGGTATAGCTGCCGACCAGCGCCAGCGAAGCGAGGCCCGACAGGATGACGGCAGTGAGAACGAGGCCATTGGCGCGGGATTCATAGGTCTTGCTCATTTCCTCGATGGCGAAGACGATGCCGGCCAGCGGCGTATTGAAAGCCGCCGCGATGCCCGCCGCCGAGCCAGCGAGAATGAGACCCTTCGCCTGCGCAATGCCGCCCCAGCGGGCGGCCTGCAGCATGATCGAGGCGCCAACCTGAACGGTCGGGCCTTCACGGCCGATGGAAGCACCGGACAAAAGCCCGGCCACCGTCAGCACCACCTTGCCGAAGGCGAGTTTCAGCGACAGAAGCCGCGAACGGTCCGCATCTTCCCGCAGGTGTCGAGCGGCGATCGCCTGAGGAATGCCGCTGCCGCCGGCATTGGGGAAAACCGTGATCGCGAGCCAGGCGCAGAGCGTAAACCCGAGCGGCGTGATGATGAGCGGCAGTAGAAACGCCCATTCGCCCGATGAGGTCGCCGCAAAGAAAAGGTGCTGGGCGCGATCCGCCGCCCACGCAAACCCGACGCTGATAAGGCCAACGGCAATCGCGCCAATCCAGAAAACCGCCCTCGGCCTCCACACCCGCCACGAACCCCACACGACACGGGAACGGCGGAGCATCTTCAGCTTTTTGTAGTCGACGGGCATGGCGGTCCAGATCGGTGATTTCGGTACAGGCGGGTAGGACGGCCTTTTATCTGCCTGGATACCCAGCTTTGCAAGTTTTGCATTTGACTCTTTTCAGGAGGTGGGAGATGATGCGCATCGCAAATGCGACGCGCGGAGAGACGAGATGAAAACTTCGACATTACCGTCACTGCGTGTGACGGCCGATTTCCGTGAAGCAGCAGAAAGTGTACTGAAGGATGGTGAGACGCTATCATCCTTCGTTGAGAATTCTGTGAGGCGGGAAGTTGAAATCCGTAAATCGCAGGCGGATTTCATCGCACGCGGCCTGGCGGCACGTGAAGAGTCGAAGAAAACCGGCATTTACCACAGGGCGGAAGACGTTCTTGCAGAACTGAAGGCCATGCTCGACGCAAAGCTCGCCGAAGACGACGACAAGTGACATATCAGGTTTTTCTGGCCGACAGAGCGCGCGACAATATAATGCGTCTCTATTCTCATCTCCTGCGCCAAGACAAACACGCGGCGAAACGAGCTTACAGGGCAATAGAAAAAGGGATTTCTGCACTTGCGGATTTTCCCTTGAGTTGCAGAAAAGTTGGCGCGGAAAACTCGTTTCTGCGGGAATTTCTCGTTCCGTTTGGATCGTCAGGCTATGTCATTCTGTTTGAGATAGAGAATGCCGAGAAAGTAACAATCCTCGCGATCCGCCACCAGCGCGAGGACGATTACCATTGACCCTCACCGGTCGCTGACGGCCGCGCGCGGGTTTACCCAAGGTTCCTGATTGGAGCGTGGCAGCGGGGTTTTGCCGAGAATGTGGTCCGCCGCCTTTTCGCCGGTCATGATCGACGGGCCGTTGAGGTTGCCATAGGTCACATGCGGGAAGATCGAGCTGTCCGCCACCCTCAAGCCCTCCACGCCAATCACCCGGCATTCGGGATCGACGACGGCCATCGGGTCGTCCCTGTCGCCCATGCGGCAGGTGCCGCAGGGGTGATAGGCGCTTTCCAGATGTTCCCGCAAAAAGGCGTCGATCTCCTCATCCGTCTCCACATTTTCGCCGGGCTGGATTTCCGGCCCGCGAAAATCGTCAAAGGCTTTCTGGCTGAAGATGTCGCGCGTCAGGCGCACGCAATGGCGGAACTTCTCCCAGTCTTCCGGGTGGCTCATATAGTTGAAGCGGATGACCGGGTCGTCATGCGGATCGGCCGAGCGCAATGTGACATTGCCACGCGATTTCGACAGATTGTAACCCACATGCACCTGAAAACCATGGCTTTTCGCCGCCGCCTTGCCATCGTAGGAGATGGCGACCGGCAGGAAATGATACTGGATGTCGGGCTGCTTCAAACCGGGTGCTGAGCGCAGGAAGGCGCAGGCCTCGAACTGGTTGGAAGCGCCAAGCCCGCCTTTCGACAGCAGCCATTGCGCGCCCGCCACGCCCTGCCAGAACCATGGCAGCCAGGAATAGAGCGAGACCGGCTTGGTGGAGACCTGCTGGAAATAAAACTCCATATGGTCCTGAAGATTCTCGCCCACACCTGGGCGATCCGCCTTCACCTCGATGCCCATGTCTTTGAGATGCGCGGCGGGGCCGATGCCTGAGAGCATCAGCAGTTTCGGCGAATTGAAGGATGAGGCGGAAACGATGACCTCGCGATTGGCCGCGATGGTTTCCACCACGCCCTTGCGCTCGATCTCGACACCCACGGCCCGGCCGTTCTCGATGACGACCTTGCGGGCGAAACCGTTGACCAGCGTGACATTGCCGCGCTTCAGCGCCGGTTTCAGATAGGCATTGGCAGCGGACCAGCGGCGGCCATTGTGGATGGTCTGCTCCATCAGGCCGAAACCCTCCTGCTTTGAGCCGTTATAGTCGTCAGTCAGTTCGAAACCGGCCTGCGCGCCGGCCTGAATGAAGGCGTGGAACAGCGGATTGTTGACCGGACCGCGCTGCACATGCAGCGGCCCATCCATGCCGCGCCAGCCCTCCTCGCCGCCATGGCTATGTTCCATGCGCTTGAAGTATGGCAGCACATCCGCATAGGCCCAGCCATGCGCGCCAAGCTCTTCCCAGCGATTGAAATCCTCGGCATGGCCACGCACGTAAACGAGGCCGTTGATGGAGGACGAACCGCCGATGACTTTTCCGCGCGGCGCCGTAATCCTGCGGTTGTCGAGGTTCGGCTCGGGCTCGGAGAGATAGCCCCAATTATAGCGCTTCATGCTCATCGGCCAGGCAAGTGCGGCCGGCATCTGGATGAAGGGGCCGAAATCCGACCCGCCTGCCTCGATGACGATCACCGAATAACGGCCGTCTTCCGACAGGCGATAGGCGATGGCGGAGCCTGCGGAACCCGAACCGACGATGACGTAATCTGCTTGCATGATCTGCTCTCTCCGATGAGCGTTGGTTCCGATGACCGTATGCGGCTGGGGCTTCACCCCCCTCTGCCCTGCCGGGCATCTCCCCCTCAAGGGGGGAGATCGGCAAGCGGCGCCACCACCACTTCATTCGCAAACGTTGAGACGGGCGCGACGTCGCCGCATATCGATCTCCCCCCTTGAGGGGGAGATGTCCGGCAGGACAGAGGGGGGTAAGTCCCACCCGCTGACCGTCAATAAGGCGCGTCCACCTTCCCCGTGCTCACATAAACCGTCTTCAGCTCACTATAATGCTCCAGCGCCGCCGCCGAATTCTCCCGCCCGAAGCCGGATTGTTTCGAGCCGCCGAAGGGGATTTCGACCGGGCAGAGATTATAGGTGTTGATCCAAAGCGTGCCCGCCTCCAGCCGGTCGACCACGCGATGGGCGCGGGCGAGATCGGCGGTGAAGACGCCGCCGGCGAGACCGAATTCGGTGGCGTTGGCGCGGGTAAGAACCTCGTCTTCATCGTCGAAATCCAGCACGCACATGACCGGCCCGAAGATTTCCTCGCGGGCGATGGTCATGTCGTCAGTCACATCGGCGAAGACGGTCGGCTGCACATAGGCGCCCTCGCCCGAAACATTGTTCGGAATGCCGCCGCCGGTGATGAGCGTCGCGCCCTCAGCCTTGCCCTTTTCGATATAGGAAAGGACCTTCTCCTGCTGGGCCTTGGAGACCAGCGGGCCGAGATGGGTGGCGTAGTCCAGCGGATCGCCGAGGATCATCGCCTCGGTGCGGCGCTTCAGATTGGCGAGGAAACGCTCCTTCGCCTTTTTCTGCACGAAGACGCGGGTGCCGTTGGAGCAGACCTGGCCGGAGGAATAGAAATTGCCGAGCATGGCCCCGCCCACAGCGCTTCCGATATCGGCGTCGTCAAAGACGATCAGCGGCGACTTGCCGCCGAGTTCCATGGTCACGTGCTTCAGATGCCCGGCAGCGGCAGCGGCCACCTTGCGGCCGGTCGGGACTGAGCCGGTGAGCGAGACTTTGGCCACATCGGGGTGATTGACCAGCAGCGGGCCGGTATCGCGATCGCCCTGAATGACGTTGAACAGGCCTTTGGGCAGACCGGCTTCGATGAGGATTTCGGCAATCTTCAAGGCACCGAGCGGGGTGTTTTCCGAAGGCTTGAAGACCATGGCGTTGCCGGCGACCAGCGCGGGTGCCGCCTTCCAGCAGGCGATCTGCTGCGGATAATTCCAGGCGCCGATGCCGACGCAGACTCCGAACGGCACGCGCTTGGTATAGGCGAAATCGCCGCCAAGCGGGATGTAATCGCCGTTCAGCGCCGAAGGCGCGATGCCGCCGAAAAATTCGAAGGCATCCGCGCCGGACGTCGGGTCCGCGACGATGGTTTCCTGAATGGGCTTGCCGGTATCCAGCGTCTCCAGCGTCGAAAGCGCATCGTTGCGCTCGCGCATGATATCGGCGGCGCGTTTGAGAATGCGGCCCCGCGCCATCGGGCTCATCGCCGCCCATTCCTTCTGCGCACGTTTGGCCGAGGCGATGGCCCGCTCGACGATGGCAGGCGTTGCAGCATGCAGCCGCGCGATCACCTCGCCGGTGGCCGGAAAGATGCTCTCGAACGGCGTGCCGGCCGTGTCTTCGACATACACCCCGTCGATGAAATGCGAGGCTTTCGGCTGCGCCTTGAGCGTGGTCATGTCGAAGTCTCCTTAAAGAACGCGGATGGACGGCTTTTGGCGCTGTCCATCGGGAAAAGATTTGAGCTGCATGTCGAAATAATCCTCGACAAGCGCCGGTGCGGAGGCGAGGCCGAGCGGCGCCGAGCGCAGGCTGTGGCGAATATAAAGCCCGTCGATCAGGGCCGCCGCCCCTTCCGCGATGCGCGCGGCATCGTCCGGCGGGCAGAGCCGGTTGAGGCTCGCCATGAGGTTGGACCTGAGGCGGCGGGAATAAAGCACCAGCAGGCGGCGGGTTTCTTCCGAGCGCTGCGCCTCGACATAGAAGGCAAGCCATGCCGCCACCGTTTCGGGCGTGAACTGGTCGCTCTGGAAGGAGACATGCACGATGGCGCTCAGCCTTTCGCGCGGGCCGGAAGCGCGGGTCAAAGCCGCGACCGCATCACGCCTGAGATCGCGCAGCAGGCTGCGAATGGTTTCCAGCAGAAGCTGCTGCTTGCTGCCGAAATAGTGATGCGCGAGCGCCGCCGACACGCCCGCTTCCCGGGCGATATCCGACATCGTCACATTCAGCGAACCATGGTGGCCTATGGTGCGAAGCGCCGCATCCACCAGCGCCTTGCGGCGCAGAGGCTCCATTCCGATCTTGGGCATAAGCGTCTCCTTGATGGCGGCAAAATATTCTTGATTGATCGATCAATCAATAAAAAACGCGCCATTTCATGTCGCGGATTGGCACCTGCGCGGCAGGGGAGAAAACGAGAGCGGTTTTCCCGTCTTCCGGCTCATGATCTGGATCAAATCTTCGACAGACGCATTGCGCTACGGTGCAATCGTGATAGCGTTACCCCGACCATTCAGGGAGACAGCGACATGACGCAGAGTCTCAATGCATCTGGATTTTCACCGCTGAAAGCAAAGTGGGGCTGGTTGCTGGCGCTTGGCCTCGTTCTCCTGGCCTTCGGCATCATCGCGCTCGGCAATCTTCTGGTCGCCACCGTCGCCTCCGTCTTTTATGTCGGGGTCATGATGCTGATGGGCGGCGTGCTGCAGCTTTTTCATGCCTTTCAGGTGAAGGGATGGGAAAGCGTGCTGTTCTGGACGCTGAGCGGCCTGCTTTACGCCATTGCCGGCGTCATCGCTTTCCAGAACCCCGATCTGACGGCGGCCGTGCTGACCTTGCTGATGGCGATTTCTCTCATTGTCGCCGGCATTTTCCGCCTCGTCGTCGGCTTCCGGCTGAAACCGGCGACGGGCTGGGGCTGGGTTGCCACGGCGGGCGCGGTGACGGCACTGGCGGGCCTGGTGATCGCCGCCGGCTGGCCGGTCAACAGCCTCTGGGTGTTGGGCCTTTTTCTGGCGATAGACCTTATCATGCAGGGTTTTGCAACGATCGCACTGGCCATGGCCATGCGTTCCTAAGGGTAGTATGCGTCCCCGTATCGGATCCATGCCGATCGGGGAAAAACTAAACCCCAATATACTGCAAATTGGGTATGGAACGCGTTTCGTGGTAAGATAAGCGATGATACCAATTTCGCTGGATGCGGCGCCCAGACGAAAGCTCTTAAAAACGACCGCCCATAAAAGACCGCCCCCGCCCCGTCCGTAAAACGGGCATTTATCGGGTTCGCGTGGCGGCCATGGAAAGAAGGGAGTGATATCATGCCAATGGTGACAGTATCGATTTCCCCGGAACAGGCAGCAAGAATGCGCGAGGCCGTGAATTGCGGCGCTTACGCGTCCGGCAGCGAGGTCGTCAGGGCAGCGCTGAGACTATGGGCGGCCTCCGCCGAACATGGCGTGGGCGCAAAGTCCACGGAGCCTGTCGAAGCGGACCGGGAACGCATGAACGTTGCGGAACTTTATGCCGCACACAGCGGGCATGTCCGCCGGGCATAAGGCCCGGCGTAACAACCCTCCATATTGAAAGGGTTGTAACAAAACGTTCATCAAAGCTTCACAGTCGTGAAAGCTTTTGTTGACCTGTAATCTGCGATTGTTCGCCGCAAAAGAGACGGGTTCCCGATGACGCATTCCACACGGCGCGTCACCAAAGGGACCGGCAATAGCGGAGAATAGAAATGCAGGCCGTCACGCTGGAGAACGATGTCATAAGGCGTTTTGCCTCCGGGCACATGTTTCCCATGGCGAAACTGGTGCTCGAAACGGCGTTTCAGCCGATTGTCGAGGCGACGACAGGCACGATCTTCGGTTATGAATCGCTGATGCGCGGCCATGACCGGCTCGGTTTTTCCAATCCGCTGGCGCTGCTCGATCAGGCTGCCGCGGATGGCGAGCTGAAGGCCTTCGAGCAGATGCTGGCGAGCCGGGCGCTGGCGAAATTTTCCACCCTGCCCGATTTCTCCTCCGCCACCCTGTTCCTCAATCTCGATGTGCGGCTGATCCCGCATGGCGACGCCATTCTCGACAAGCTCGTCGGCCACTTGGCGCGAGCGGGCATTCCCGCCTCCTCCATCTGCTTCGAGCTTTCCGAACGTTTCGACAATACCAGCGTGCCGGAATTCACGGCGCTGATCGCCCGCATGCGCAAGGAAGGCTTCAAGCTGGCCATCGACGATTTCGGCGCCGGCCATGGCGAGATGAAGCTGCTCTGCGATTTTCCGCTGGATTACCTGAAGATCGACCGGCATTTCATCACCGGCGTCGACCAATTGCCGCGCAAGCAGCACCTTGTGCGCAACATCGTCAACATCGCCCATGTTCTTGGCGTCAGGGTCATTGCGGAAGGCATCGAAACCGAAGCGGAATTTCTGACCTGCCGCGAATTCGGCGTCGATCTGGTGCAGGGCTGGCTGATCGCGAGGCCCACGGTCTTCACCAGCGAGCTGCCGGAGAGCTTTCCCCATATCAACCGTATCGGCGTGGCGCGGCGCAGCAGCCAGACGCTGGATGAGATTCTCATCCGCCGTGAAATCGAGCGTCTTCCGACCGTCTTCGAGCATGACAGCGTCGACAGCGTCTTCGAACTGTTCCGCAGAAATCCGCAGCAGGCATTTTTCCCGGTTCTCAACGCCAATGGCGAACCGCGCGGCGTCATCAACGAATATCACCTCAAGGAATATATCTACCGGCCCTTCGGCCGCGACCTGCTCAAGAACAAGATCTACGAGCGCACCATTTCCCACTTCGTCGATCCCGCGCCGATTGTCGGCCTCGATGCCGATGCCGACCAATTGATGAACATGTTCGCCAGCATGGGCGGCAGCGCCTGCATCATCCTCACCGAAAACATGCGTTACGCCGGCATTGTTTCCGCCGCTTCGCTCATCAAGGTCATCAACGAAAAACAGCTGAAGATGGCGCAGGACCAGAACCCGTTGACGGCGCTGCCCGGCAACCGCGCAATTGGCGGCTTCATTGCCGACCGTTGCAGCGATGGCGACGAGGCGCGCTTCTTCTGCTATTGCGACTTCGATAATTTCAAACCCTTCAACGACAAATACGGCTTCAACGCCGGCGACCACGCCATCACCCTGTTTTCGGCGCTGATGCGTCGTTACTTTTTTGCCGGCGACTGCTTTCTCGGCCATATCGGCGGCGACGATTTCTTCATCGGCGTGCGCGACTGGACGGTGGGAGAACTGACGGAAATCCTCGAACGGCTGCTCAGCGATTTTCACGACGACGTCGCCGAACTCTACTCGGACGAGGACCGCGCCGCCGGCTGCATGAAAGGCCAGGACCGCCACGGCAATGAGCGGGACTTCGCGCTGCTGCGCTGCTCCATCGGCGTTCTGACCTTGCCGAAAGGGCTTATCATCGCCAATCCCGAGCGGATCGGCAGCGAGATCGCGGGTGTGAAGGCGGCTGCGAAGGAAAACGAAGGCGGTCTCGTCGTCCGGGTCTTCGGCGAGACAAATTGACACTCGTGACAAACGGCCTCCTTCCCTAAGCGGTGCATCTGACCTACATCTTCAGGCGACGCCGACACGTGAGGAGTTGCCCCTGGCCATGCCCGACACCAAGACCCTGCCCGAAACAATGCGCTTCATCGACCTTCCCTCCCATGGCGGCCCGGAGGTGATGCGGCTTTCGCAAGCGCCTTTGCCGAAGCCCGCAAAAGGCGAGGTTCTGGTGAAGGTCGAGGCGGCGGGCGTCAACCGGCCGGATGTCGCGCAGCGGCAGGGCATCTATCCACCGCCGAAGGATGCAAGCCCGATCCTCGGCCTTGAAATCGCCGGCGAGGTGGTTGCGCTGGGTGAAGGCGTTACCGAATTCAAGTTGGGCGACAAGGTCTGCGCGCTCGCCAATGGCGGCGGTTATGCGCAATATTGCACCGTGCCGGCCGGGCAGGCCCTTCCCTTCCCCAAGGGTTACGACGCCGTCAAAGCGGCGGCTTTGCCGGAAACCTTCTTCACCGTCTGGGCCAATCTCTTCCAGATGGCCGGCCTCACCGAAGGGGAAAGCGTCCTCATCCACGGCGGCACCAGCGGCATCGGCACGACGGCGATCCAGCTCGCCAGGGCTTTCGGCGCGGAAGTCTATGCGACGGCGGGTTCTGCGGAGAAATGCGAAGCCTGCGTGAAGCTCGGCGCCAGACGGGCGATCAACTACCGCGAGGAGGATTTCGCCGCCGTCATCAAGGCCGAAACCGACGGCAAGGGCGTCGATGTCGTTCTCGACATGATCGGTGCGGCCTATTTCGAAAAGAACCTTTCGGCACTTGCCAAGGACGGCTGCCTGTCCATCATCGCCTTTCTGGGCGGCGCCGTGGCCGAGAAGGTCAACCTCACCCCCATCATGGTCAAACGCCTCACCGTCACCGGCTCCACCATGCGCCCCCGCACGGCCGACGAAAAACGCGCCATCCGCGACGACCTCGTCGCAGAGGTCTGGCCGCTCATCGAAAGCGGTCAGCTGGCACCGGTCATCAACCGGGTCTTTACGCTGGACGAGGTCGTGGAAGCGCACCGGCTGATGGAAAGCAGCAATCATATCGGCAAGATCGTGATGCGGGTGTCGTGACGCTTTGAGCTGGATCGTTGTTCAGGCGGATATGGAAAGGATTTTGTCATGACCGCACTCACCGTCCGTCTCAGCACGATCAAGGATATCAAGAGCCGCTTTGTTGCCGCCGGTAATCTGGCCATGTCCGGGAAGCCGGTGGAGGCGAAACCATCCGTCGAATTTTCCAGCTATGAGGACCTGCACCGCATTCTCGCGCCGCTTCGCCTTGCCATCGTCAAGGCTTTGGCCGGACAGGGGCCGCTTTCTATCCGGGAGGTTGCCCGTCGGGTCGGACGGGACGTACAGGCCGTTCATCGCGACGTGACGTCGCTCCTCCATGCGGGCGTTATCGACCGGAACGAGGCTGGCATCGAGTTTCCCTATGACAGCATCCACTTCGAATTCGACGTGAAGGCCGCAGATGCGGCATAGGTGCAGGGCGTCCCCCTGGAAGTAATCCCTCTTGCATTACTGACGAATCGTACTACCTTCTAGTTATGTTCAACGTATCGGAAGGAGGTGATCCAATGTCTAGTGAGATTTCGGTCTCTGGTGCAGGCAATGGAAAGGGTGTGTTTTCGACGGGGCAGCCCTCGTTGTAAACCTTCTGCCTTCGGAACGTTGAGAAACAGTCCCGGGTCTGTAAACAGGACCAAACTCATGGAAGGGTCGCTTCGGCGGCCCTTTTCCGTTTTTGCGTATTGTTTCGACTATTGGGGAAATCTGTGCCTCGAATGCCGGGGCGGCAAGCTCTATGCTCGATGCTACTCGTGACACGTCTCTTCCGTCATGCCGGTCCCCGGAGCAAGCCCGAGGATGACCCGGCATCCAGCCGGCGCGCGTCTGCGCGACGAGAGGACTCCTTTCAGCCCAAAGACTTGGGCTGGCTGGATACCGGCTCGAGGCCGGTATGACGGAGAACTGGGGGAGAGCGCCGGATCATCGACCGTCAACTGCGCTCACTTCTCCCTTATTTCTTCCCGAAAACCTTCCATCGCGTCGGCCTGAAACGTAGTTCCGCCCCCACGGCCACGGCGGCGTTGAGCGGCACCTCGATTTCGAGGTGATAGGGCTCATGGCCGTTATTGGCGATGTCGATTTCGGCGATGCGGGTGCCGGCAAGGCGGCGACAGGTGGTGACCTTGCCGTAAAGCGCGTCCTTCTCTTGCGTCAGCACCACATCTTCCGGACGGAAGAAAAGCTCGCCCTCGCCAGAGCCGCTCTCGTCGATGCCGATGCTTTCGCCCTGGAACAGCACGTGGCCGTCGCGGATCGTCACCGGCAGGCTGGAGGATTCGCCGATAAAGGAGAAGACGAAGGGCGAGTTGGGCGTGTCGTAGACATCGTCCGCCGTGCCGACCTGTTCGATCTTGCCCTGGCTCATGACGACGACGCGGTCGGCCAGTTCCAGCGCCTCTTCCTGATCGTGGGTGACGAAGACGGTGGTATGGCCGGTGCGGTCGTGGAATTCGCGCAGCCAGCGGCGCAGCTCCTTGCGCACCTTGGCGTCCAGTGCGCCGAAGGGTTCATCGAGAAGCAGCACCTTCGGCTCGATGGCGACGGCGCGGGCAAGCGCCACGCGCTGGCGCTGACCGCCAGAAAGCTGCGAGGGGTAACGCTTCTCAAGCCCGGAGAGGTGCACCATGTCGAGAAGCTCGGAGACCCGCCTGCGGATTTCGGCCTTCGGCGGACGCTTGGCGGAGGGACGCACCTTGAGACCGAAAGCGATATTGTCGGCCACCGTCATATGGCGGAACAGGGCGTAGTGCTGGAACACGAAACCGACATTGCGCTCCTGCACCGTGCGGTGCGAGGCGTCCTCGTTGCCGAAGAAAATCTGGCCGGTCGTCGGCTGCTCGAGACCGGCGATGAGACGCAGCAGCGTCGTCTTGCCGGAACCGGAAGGACCGAGCAGCGCGATCAGCTCGCCGGAACGAATGTCGAGCGACACATCGTTCAGGGCCGGAAAGCGGTCGAACTGCTTGGTGATGCCGGAAACTTTCACTTCCATGAAGATGCCTTTCAATGCTTGCCGGCTGCGTTGCCCGCGCCAAAGCGTATTTCGAGAATGGTTTTGAGAATGAGCGTCACGAGCGCCAGACCGGCGAGCAGCGTCGCCACCGCAAAGGCCGCGCCCATATTGTACTCATTATAGAGTATCTCGACATGCAGCGGCATGGTGTTGGTCTCGCCGCGAATATGGCCCGAGACCACCGAGACGGCGCCGAACTCGCCCATGGCGCGGGCGTTGCAGAGCAGCACCCCGTAAAGCAGGCCCCATTTGATATTCGGCAGCGTGACATACCAGAAGGTCTGCCAGCCGGAAGCACCGAGCGAAATCGCCGCCTCCTCGTCGCCATTGCCCTGATCCTGCATCAGCGGGATCAGTTCGCGCGCGACGAAGGGAAAGGTGACGAAGATGGTGGCGAGCACGATGCCCGGCACGGCGAAGAGGATTTCGATGCCGTAGCTCTTCAGCCATGGCCCCAGCACGCTGTGGGACGAGAACAGGATGACATAGACCAGGCCCGATATGACCGGTGAGATCGAGAACGGCAAGTCGATGAGCGTGATCAGGAAGGCCTTGCCCTTGAACTCGAATTTCGCAATCGCCCAGGCGGCCATCACCCCGAAGATGAGGTTGAGCGGCACCGAAATGGCGGCGACGAGCAGCGTCAGGCGAATGGCGGAGAGTGCATCCGGCTCGACAATCGCCTCCCAGAAGCTTTCCGCACCCTTGCGGAAGGCTTCGAAAAAGACCGATATCAGCGGCAGAACCAGAAAGGCGGCGAGGAAGACGAAGGCAATCGCGATCAACGCCAGCCGGGCGGGAAAGCTCTCGCTGGCGGGGTCGCGGAACGGCCGGGGGGACGTGCGGGAAGCGGTCTCAGACATAACCGTACCTCTTGCGGCTCCAGGCCTGAATGAGATTGATGAGGAACAGCATGGCGAACGAGATGATCAGCATGATGGTGGCGATGCCGGTCGCGGCCGCATAATTGAACTCCTCCAGCCGGATGACGATGAGGAGCGGCGCGATTTCCGAGACGTAGGGAATATTGCCGGCGATGAAGATGACCGAACCATATTCCCCGACGCCGCGTGCGAAGGCGAGCGCGAAACCCGTGAGGATCGCGGGCGTGAGGCTCGGCAGCAGGACGCGGGTGATGGTCTGGAAACGATTGGCGCCAAGCGTGGCGGCCACCTCCTCCACCTGCCGGTCGATTTCTTCCATGACCGGCTGCACGGTGCGGACCACGAAAGGCAGGCCGATGAAGATCAGCGCGATGACGATGCCGGTCGGCGTAAAGGCGATCTTGATGCCGAAGGGTTCGAACAGCGAACCGACCCAGCCGCGATTGGCGTAAAGCGTGGTCAGCGCGATACCGGCGACCGCCGTCGGCAGGGCGAAAGGCAGATCGACGATGGCATCGACGAAGCGGCGACCGGGAAAACGGTAACGCGTCAGCACCCAGGCGACGATGACGCCGAAGACCGCGTTGACCAGCGCGGCAAGAAATGCCGTGCCGAAACTGACACGCAGCGCATTCAGCGTGCGGCTATCCGTGGCAATCGCAATGAAATCTGAAAAACCCAGTTTCGCCGTGGACCAGACAAGGCCGCCCAGCGGAATAAGAATGATGAGAAACAGATAGGTCACTGTGTAACCAAGCGTCAGGCCGAAGCCCGGTATGACGCTCGACTGCCGCCATTTCCACCTGTTTCCGGAAGTATTATTGCTCATCAAGGCTCCGGATAATCTTTAGTTTTGCGCATTTCCGGACAGGAAACCGGGGTCCGCTTTTCCTGGAAATGCTCTCTGGGAGCCGGTGTTCCCCGGCGTTTATTATAAAGTATCGACCGGCACGGTGTCCGGTCGATCAGGTTTTGTTTTCTGTTGTCCGTGCGGACGCGGGCGATCTCTTTTCAGCCCATCATCCGCTTACTTTGCGGGCTTGTAAATCTGGTCGAAGATGCCGCCGTCACCAAAATGTTCAGGCTGCGCCTTGGCCCAACCGCCAAACTGCGGGTCGTCGATGGTGACGAGCTTGATGTCGGGCAGCTGCTTGAGCAGATCCTTGGAGACGACAGCCGGGTTCGACGGACGGTAGAAGTGCTTTGCCGCAATATTCTGGCCCTCGTCGGAGTAGAGATATTGCAGATAGGCTTCCGCCGCCTTGCGCGTGCCCTTGGCGTCGACATTGGCGTCAACCACGGCGACCGGCGGTTCGGCAAGGATCGAGATCGGCGGCACGACGATATCGAAGGCGTCAGCGCCGAATTCCTGGCCGGCGAGATAGGCTTCGTTTTCCCAGGCCAGCAGCACATCGCCGATCTGGCGCTGGGCGAAGGTCACCGTGGAACCACGGGCACCGGTATCGAGAACCGGGGCGCGCTTGTAGAGCTCGCCGACATAGGCCTTGATCTTGTCCTGATCGCCCTTGAACTCTTCGTTGGCCCAGGCCCAGGCCGCCAGATAGTTCCAGCGGGCGCCGCCCGAGGTCTTCGGGTTCGGCGTGACGATCTGGATGTCGCCCTTCACCAGATCGCCCCAATTATGGATGCCCTTCGGGTTGCCCTTGCGCACCAGAAACACGATTGTTGAGGTGTAAGGCGAGGAATTATGCGGCAGGCGGGTGCGCCAGTCCTTGTTGATCTTGCCGGAGTTCTGGACGATGGCATCGATATCGCTCTGCAGCGCCAGCGTCACGACGTCCGCTTCCAGACCGTCGATGACCGAACGCGCCTGCTTGCCGGAGCCGCCATGCGACTGCTGGATCGTGACGTCCTCGCCGGTGTCGGCCTTCCACTTCTTGGCGAAGGCTTCGTTGAAGTCCTTGTAGAGTTCACGGGTCGGATCGTAGGACACGTTGAGCAGCTTGGTCTGCGCGGCGGCCGAGCCAGCGCCGCCAAGTGCCAGTGAGAGGCTAAGCGCAACAACGCTCAAACCGGACAGAAGCTTGGACATCGGTATTCCCTCCTGATTGCGATGGCTTAACTCTACCGGTTGAGTAGAGTTGGTCAATGAGGCCGAATACGATCGAAAAAGTGTTTCCCGAGAGCGTTTTCCCGGGCAACAAATACAGCGCAGCATAAGCGAAAGGCGCAACAAGCGTCGTGTAAAACTTTGCTGAATGCAAAACCGTTTCACATTTTTGACGATTTTTTGCGCTGGCGGCGAAAAATATTACGGGGTTTTAGACGATTTTTTCGTCAGGCTGTCAAAAGCTCGGGCACTTCGACACCGGCCACGGCGTCGGCGATGGTGGTGTTGAAAAGGATGTTGCGGGTGGCATCGGCCACGCGGGCAAAGACATGGCGGATCTCGCACTGCTTCTCGCCGTCGCAATCCTCGCAGCGGCGATAGGCGGTCTGCGAGAGGCAGGGCAAGGGGGCAAGCGGCCCGTCGATGAGGCGCAGCACCTCGCCGAAGGTGATATCCGCAGCCGGGCGCGCCAAGAGATAACCGCCCTGCTTGCCGCGCCGGCTTTCGACAAGGCGTTCCTTCTTCATTTCGAGAAGGATCTGCTCCAGAAACTTTTTCGGAATGGCCTGTTCGCGGGCGATGTCGGAAATCTGCACAGGACAGGCCCCGTCGGCCTTGGCCAGCGAAAGGAGCGCCCTCAGCGCATATTTTGCCTTCTGCGAAATCATCGTAAAACCAGTAGACCACAAGCCCGGAAACCCGGCAATTCCGGCTTAGCGCAGAAGTTGTCACAATTCAAATCCAAGCTGCGAAGAAGGTGAACGGGTATCTTTTGCTCATACCCTGCGCGCGTGAGGCATTTTTGCTCTCAAGTGCAGCGCACAAAGACTGTCATTTCTGTTCGCGGATAAGGATTTCAACAATAATCGGCCATGGAAATCCCGGACGTGACAATGACGATCAATTCAGCAAATGCCTCTGCCGATGCCGCTTCCCTCGACGCCACGCTTGCCGGGCTCGATCTGGCGGGTCGGCTTTCGTTTATCGCCGGCCTCGGCGGGCGGGCGGTCTTCACCACCAGCCTCGGTATTGAGGATCAGGTCATTACGGCCGCCATCGGCACGCATCGCCTGCCGATCGACGTCGTGACGCTCGAAACCGGCCGGCTGTTCAAGGAAACCGTCGATCTCATCGATGAAACCGAAGAGCGTTTCGGCATTGAAATCCGCCGCTTCCGCCCGGAGCAGGACGATATCGACGCCTATGCCGAAAAATACGGCCTGAACGGTTTTTACGAAAGCGTTGAAGCCCGTCACGCCTGCTGTCATGTCAGAAAGCTGATCCCGCTCGGCAAGGCGCTTGATGGTGCTGCCTTCTGGATCACCGGCCTTCGCCGCGGCCAGTCCGGCAATCGCGCCACGACGCCTTTCGCCGAATTCGATGCGGAGCGCAATCTCATCAAGATCAATCCCCTGGCTGACTGGGATATCGACCTCATCCGGGCGCATGTCGCCCAGGAGAACATTCCCGTCAATCCGTTGCATCAGCGCGGTTACCCCTCCATCGGCTGCGAGCCGTGTACGCGCGCCATCAAGCCCGGCGAGCCTGAGCGCGCCGGACGATGGTGGTGGGAAAACGACGAGAAGCGCGAATGCGGTCTTCACGTCGCCGGTGCGGAGCAGACACCCGCCGTTTCCGCCATCCCGCAACGATAATCATTCAGTACATTCCCGGAGTTCACAATGTCCAACGCAGTCCACGAGACGGACAGCAAGAATACTGTCGCATCCAAGCCGCCGCTCGATCCCCATCTGAAGGCGCTTGAAAACGAAGCCATTCACATCTTCCGCGAAGTCGCCGCCGAATTCGACAAGCCCGTGATGCTCTATTCCATCGGCAAGGATTCGTCCGTGCTGCTGCATCTCGCGCGCAAGGCGTTTTTCCCCGGCCGCATTCCCTTCCCGCTGCTGCACGTCAATACCGGCTGGAAGTTCAAGGAAATGATCGAATTCCGCGACAATATCGTCAAGGAATACGATCTCGATCTGATTTCCTACACCAACCCGCGCGGTGCGAGCGAAAACGTAACGCCCTTCACCCACGGTTCGGCGCTTTACACCGACATCATGAAGACCGAAGCGCTGCGCCAGGCGCTCGACGCCGGCCAGTTCGATGCGGCCTTCGGCGGCGCGCGCCGTGACGAGGAGGCGAGCCGCGCCAAGGAACGCATCTATTCCTTCCGCACGCCCGACCATAAATGGGACCCGCGCAACCAGCGCCCGGAACTGTGGAACATCTATAACGGCATGGTCCGCAAGGGCGAAAGCGTGCGCGCCTTCCCGCTCTCCAACTGGACCGAAGTGGATATCTGGCGTTACATCGAGGCGGAAAACATTCCGCTGGTGCCGCTCTATTACGCCGCCGAGCGCCCCTATGTCGAACGCGACGGCATGATGATCCTTGCCGAAGACGAGCGGCTGGAACTGCTGCCCGGCGAAGAGATCAAGCACGGCTCGATCCGCTTCCGCACGCTCGGCTGCTTCCCGCTGACCGGCGCGATCCGGTCGGAGGCGGCGACACTTCAGGAAGTCATCGCGGAACTTGAAATCGCCACCGTTTCCGAACGGCAGGGCCGCGCGATTGACCGCGACCAGTCCGGCTCGATGGAGAAGAAGAAGCGCGAGGGGTATTTCTGATGAGCACTGCCGCCGCCAACACCCCCTCCTCTTCCGCAACCATTCTGCCCTTCGCCGAGCATTCGAAGGCGGCGCGCGACACGCGCCCGCTGCGTCTCATCACCTGCGGCAGCGTCGATGACGGCAAGTCGACCCTGATCGGCCGTCTTCTCTGGGACACCAAGGCCGTCAAGGAAGATCAGGCCGCAACCCTGCACCGCGACAGCGGCAAGCAGAACGATCTCGGCCTGCCCGATTTCGCGCTGCTGCTCGACGGTCTTCAGGCGGAGCGCGAACAGGGCATCACCATCGATGTCGCCTATCGTTATTTCGCCACCGACCGGCGCGCCTTCATCGTGGCCGACACGCCCGGCCATGAGCAATATACGCGCAACATGGCGACCGGTGCTTCCACCGCCGATCTCGCCGTGCTGCTCGTCGATGCGCGCACCGGCATTCTGGAACAGACGCGCCGCCACGCCACCATTGCGGCGCTGATGGGCATCCGGCAATTCGTGCTGGCCGTCAACAAGATCGACCTGACGCATTACGACAAGGCCGGTTTCGAGCTCATCGCCCACGAGTTCCGCGATTTCGCATCCAATCTCGGCATCAAGCAGATCACCGCCATTCCGATGTCGGCGCTGAAGGGTGAAAACGTCGTTCTCTCCGGCAAGTCCTCCATGCCCTGGTATGAAGGCCCGACGCTGGTGGAAACGCTGGAGCTTGCCACGGTGCGTTCCGCGCAGTCCGGCGGCTTCCGCCTGCCGGTGCAGCGCGTCTCGCGCCCCGGTGAAAGCTTCCGTGGCTATCAGGGCACGGTTGCCGGCGGTTCGGTAAAGCCGGGCGACAGTGTCGTCGTCCTGCCTTCCGGCATGGTCGCGAATGTCAAGCAGATCGTCACCTTCGATCTGGTGCGCAACGCCGCCGTCGCGGGCGATGCGGTCACGCTCGTCCTCGACCGCCAGGTGGATGTGTCGCGCGGCGACATGATCGTCTCCATCGAGGCGCAGCCGCAGACCGGCCTTGCCTTCGACGCCCAGATCGTGGCGTTGCAGCCGGGCGGTATCGAGGCAGGCAAGCGCTACTGGCTGAAAAGCGGCAGCCGCCGCCAGCGCGTCAGCGTGCAGCCTGTCAGCCAGCTGAACCTGAAGGAAGGCGAATGGCAGGCGCATGAAACCTCGCTGCCGATGAACGCCATCGGCAAGGTGCGGCTTTCCTTCGACGAGACGGCGATCTTCGATCCCTATGAACAGAACCGCTCGACCGGCTCCTTCATCCTGATCGATCCCGACACCAACAATACGGTTGCGGGCGGCATGATCGCCGGCAAGCGCAGCGTCGGTGCGACGGAAGAAAAGGGCGACCGGGTCATTCTCTCGCTGCCCGCCGATCTTGCGGAAAGACTGCTGGCCAGCGAGCTCCTCGCCAAGCACCGCGACGAGATCGACATCCGCCGCACGGACGGCGCAACGGCCGCGCGGCTGATCGGCGATCTGGGCTGACACGCCCCCTCAAACAAACAAAAGGCGACCGTCAAAGCGGTCGCCTTTTTCGTTTCAGAGCCTTTTCCGTGTCAGAGACTGCGGATGGCCTAAAACACGAACATATAAAGCAGAATGATCACGAAGATCGGAACGCCCATAGCCCACAATGCGATACCCTTCAGCATGCTATCCTCCATTGTTGTATGGTTGAATAACGGCTGAGGCGGCTTTCCGATCCATGCCGCTCTCCTGATTTTTACGGGTTGTTTCTCGGCAGCATAAAAAGCTGTTTGTTCATTCGACGTTCATGCACGAAAGGCGAATTTGCATGCGGTCGCTCCGCCAAGCGGCCCAACAGAGGCTCGCTGTTTGAAAAAGCAGCGGGCCTCTTTTTTGATCGCGATAAGTTGATCGTGACGATGCCCCTGAAATTCAGGGCGTATGACGGTGATGGATAACTTCTTGGATTGTGAAGAAGAATTGAGGCTTCTAAGACGATTCCTGTCGCGCGTCCCCTGAAACAGGCCGCGACATTGAGGCCTGGCGCTTGGCGGAGCGACGGGCCTCTTTTGTTGGGATGCCGGGTGGCGACAACAAAAGCCCGCCGAAGCGATCCATCCCCTGTTTGACGGCGACGATTCGCATCCGTGAGCGGATGTGGAAAGAAACACTCCCTCCCAAAGCGGATACCGGTTGAAGAACGGCAATTTGAACGCAGTTATTCGCACCTGCGCCCTGATTTCAGACGCAAGCGGCGAATGCAGTCCAGCCGGAACAGGTTTTCACAGGTCCGGTTTCGGTGCGAGATTTCGATCTTGGAATTTTCGGGATGAGTTGCAAGCCGCTGTAACTATTGGGCTTCAAGCTGGTCGGAGTGAGAGGATTCGAACCTCCGACCCCCACGTCCCGAACGAGATCAGCCACTCCTCGCCCACCCAGCACCTACGCGGCTTTCGTTGATTTTACTGGCTTTTCGTTCGACTTGGTTCGCGTTCGTTTCTGCTCATTTTCGTTGATGTTGTCGAATGTTGTCGGAGCCTTTGCAGGAGTGTTCTTCCGGTTCGAGGGATCGCGCCACGAACCCTTAGTTGAAAGTGGGGTAAACTCCTCCTTCCGGAGACGGTCCATAGCTGCAGCCACCTGACTGCCCTGGCGGTCGCGGATCTTGGCGTACCGACGGTGGATGGTCTCAAATGACATGCCCAAATAGTTGGCAATTTCGATCAGCGGAATAGTCGGATCACTCACGAGCCAGGTCGCCGCAGTGTGGCGGAACGTGTGCGGGACGATGTGACGGTTCTCGTCCGGAATCGCCTCGTCCAGCAGCTTGCGCATCGACTTACCCAGGTTCGTGGCGTTCTGCCCCTTCCACTCCACGACATACTCCGCCCCCGCGTCTCGGTAGCGGCGCAGGATCCGGATCAATAGGCGTGGCAGGAAGATGCCGGGATTGAGTTTGTTTCTATATTCGATTTCTTCAGGTGCGACGCGCCAATACTCTCCCGTCTCCAAGTTGATCCACGGCTTGCCGGGACGGCGC
Source organism: Agrobacterium sp. 22-221-1 (assembly GCF_053522445.1). NCBI lineage: Bacteria > Pseudomonadati > Pseudomonadota > Alphaproteobacteria > Hyphomicrobiales > Rhizobiaceae > Agrobacterium > Agrobacterium sp. 22-221-1. The sequence continues at coordinate 1,092 of NZ_JBNWCL010000024.1, read as the reverse complement.
TTGAAGCTCGCGCGAACGATCCTGTCATAGCGACTGCCTGTCATCACGGCCACAAGGATATATGGCACGAGGTGGCGCCAGATGAAGCCCTTGGCCGGATGCTTGTCCTCGTCGAAGTAGACCCCCTGTTTATACCAAGCAACCTTCACGATATGGCGCACCTCGGATCGGGTCAGCCAATCACGGCGTTCCGGAAGCTTTGCGGGCAGCGGAACATTGACCGCGTGCCGCATCTTGCCATCCTCGACATACAGGTTGATAGCCGATCGCAGATCCTCGAGCGGACGACGCGCCGCCTCCTGTGTTCTGCGCGTTTTGCGGAATTCTTTGAAGACCTCCGGATCGAGTTCGTCCATTGTCATCTCACCGAAGAAGCCAAGGATGACTTCGAGGCGGGCGAGGACTTCCTTCGGTCGGGACAGAGGTTTCGGATATCGGTCGCTCGGCTCGCCGAACACCCGGTTGTCGATGTAGTAGCTGACGACATCAGCGACGTACACCTCGTCTGCGCTAGCGTTCTTGACCTTTGCCGAGGGTCGCTGCGCAGCGCGACGCTGCTTCACGAAATCGGCAAGGACCTCTTCTGCCGCCGCAGTTTGGTCAATCCCGTTCTTCGGATCGATGATGCATCCTGTGGACTTTTTGATCCGCTCATTTGTGAATTCGCACGTTCCGCGGATATGCCATGTTGCAGGTGTGACGCATCCGTTCTTGTGTGTGCGCGCGTCCTCCAGATAGAGACGCAGCGGCTGACGACGTGGTGCCATCGGTCTTCTCCCTCTTATTTCAGGCGATCTTTTGCTTGCTGGATCCTCAGTCGCGCATCTTCCACCGCGCTGGCTGACCGCTGGCTCTTCTCTGCTGCCAGAGACGATCGAGTAGCCTCCTGACGCTTACGAATGTCGTGCACGGTATCCGCCGCGCGACTTGCGGCAGCTCGCTTGGTATCGATGTCGTCATGTCGCAATTCGAGCCACTCCTTGATCGTCGTACGCTGTTGATTGCCACTGAGAACTGACCCGGCGTTTCCACCGAGAATTGACCCGCCTGTTAGGTATGTTTCGGGTCTGCGGTCGTGGTCAAGTTCCTCGT
>NZ_JBNWCL010000023.1:0-71739 GCF_053522445.1 Agrobacterium sp. 22-221-1 | reverse complement strand
TGCCCCCGTCGCTCACCGCGTTGGGGGAAGGTTCACATGGCTCAATTCTCAATGGAAATTATGCGCCTAACCGGCTCAGTTCCGCGTGGAAACCAACAGTCAGAACCCTTGGCGAGACGATACGGGTTACAGCAAGGTTTATCAGGCGATTTTGCTTGTACAAGCTGCGCACCCGACCATGACGCTTGTCGACACCAATGTGCAGTTCACGTCGCGGGGAAAACCCGGGGCACTCTATCGTGACAATATCCACCCGAGTGACACGTCGGCAAACAGCGCAGGAGCACAGCTAATTTCTGATACGCTGCTCGCGGCTTATCAGTCATCCAAGGCCGCAGCCTACACAACGCCCGCATGGCCCCTCATCTCGGCGCCAAATCTCATCGATAATGGCGGGTTTACGGACTGGTCGGGCGCTGTCCCGGCAAACTGGTCGCTCGCGGGATCGGGGACTTCGTGCACCAAGGATATAGATGTCAAGTACGGTGCGGCGGCCTATTCTATGGCGCTGACGCCGAGCCTGACCGTGAACGGCCAGCTAACTTACTTGCAGAAATATCTCTCGAACACGGAAATGGCGAGGATTGCGGGCAAGACCGTCGATGTTGCCATTCTGGTTAGGGGGAGAGTCACCCAGCCCAGAGTTTACGCGAGCTTCAGCGTCCCCGATCAATCAGCATCTCCCGCCATCCGCACGTACGTCATGGGCGATTTGCTCAATTGCAAAGACGGTTGGATGTGGCTTGTCGCGTGCGGTATTCCGGTCGTCAACAACCCGGCCGAGACATGGAAATATTTGCGTATCTTCCCGGCTTTCGACGTGGTCACTCCGTCAAGCTCTGATCCGCTTAATATCCAGCGCGTTCTGGTAACTGAGGGTCTTTCGCCCAAGGGGCTTATCGCGGCTTGATTTGTTCCCCCTCGACCTATGCCGAGGCTCTTTTTTACTCGCATCGCAAGGGCTAATCATGCACCTTACTGACCTCCTCGACGCCATTGGGATTAAACTCGGTGTGCTTATCGCCGGCCTTGCTGGAGGCCTTCTGCGCGCGCTGTCGCGGCAGAAATACACATGGCGCGAAATGCTGGCCTCTCCAGTGTGTGGCGCTCTGGCGGCTGCATATCTCACCACGCCGCTCCTGCACTACCTCTACAGCATCAATTGGCCTCTGCCGGAGGATCCGATTGCAACGATGAATGCTGCGGCTTTTCTGACCGGAGCGAGCGCGATGTGGATCTCGGATCTTATTATAGAGGCGATGCAAAGATGGGTGAGGGGCGGGAAGTCTGCGTGATTGAGGTCACTACATAGCGTCAGCGTCATAACCATCGTAGAACGGCGGGCGAACTATATGAGAACATCCGCGTCCATTGGACTAAATTAGATTTTCCTCAATGAGAACATCAGCTTGCCTCTATCAAAAGCCGCTCCAGATAGCTGGAAGCGGCATGCTTGATGAAAAGAATAGAGTACGAGTTGCCAATATTCGGGAAAGTATGTGAGCTAAAAATACATCGCCCGTTCCCATGAAACGCTGAGATTAATGAAACTTGTCCTTCAGCCTGTCAATTACAGATCCAGGATATGCTTAATCGGTGAGCTTTTAGATATCAGAGACCTACGGCAAGGCCGAATAGCTGGCCACCTTCAAACAATCAGTGTCGAAAAATACAAAAGCCTTCCCCGCAAGAGCGGGGCTCGCAGGTTATCTTTATTCCGGGAAAAATCTTATGAGCTGGGTCTTCATAAGCGTATCGCGACTCGCCGCATCAAAGGAAATGCAATGTTCAATATTTGTGCGTAACTCTGCGGGCATTTCTGGTCCGCCGGCTTTCAGGAGCTTGTCGCCCATCGCGAGAAGAGCCGCCAGTTCGACACCGCATCGGGACGTAGACATAACAGTTGCTCCCGCTGGACCGGGTCGTATTTCTTCAAGGTCGTTGCTGGCGGTATAAAGCGTCAACAAATACCAGATCAGAAAGAAAGCGGACCAAAGCATCATGCTTCCAAGAACATATGCGCGCACAGGTGTTTCCCCGCTATCTGCCGAACCCCGGAAGACCTTGGATTGCATACCTCGGGAGTGGTCTGCGAGAGGGCACACGTTCCCGTTTCTGTACCCCGAACAGGAACAGCATTTCTCCTTTGAGTTTGGAAGGGTCGGTCATTCCACCCTGAAAAAGATCAATTATCTTGCGGGTGGCCTTGTTGAATGACCGGTCGTCATCCGAGCGCGTGTCGATTTCAAAGCCGGCATCTGACAACAGGGACCGCAACATATTCAGATCGTGAGACGAAATCGGGCCGTATTCTTGTGTGGAAGACATCGTGTCCTCCTTTCGTTGGGGCCAAGGGATTTCACCTTGAAGCGGTAACGCCCTTTAAAAAAGCTACCGAAGGAACGAGCCTGCGCGTTTTAAGGTTCATTAGCAAGGGAATTCCAATGTGCTAGAACGCAGCCGCCGCTCAATAATGACCAGCGAATGGCTGGTGAACTTCGCTGGGGCTTTCCAAAACCGTATTCGCTTGCGTCTTAAGCTATTCAGGCGCACTGTAAGGCGTCGGTAGCGATGTCACGGGCACTACTGGTTGAGGGTCGGTTACCCTAGCCCCAACGAGAGGAGGACATTATGTCTTCCCACCCCAGTTTTGCAGCCATCTCCCCGGAAGAGATGGAGATGATCCAGTCAGTTTTGAAGAGTGCGGGCTATAACGCCACATTGCTGGGCAATGACCAGCGACAATTCAACACGGCCGCGTTTCTTGTAATGAGACTGTTTCTTGCGGGAGAAACATCTGCCGATGCTCTCGCAGCACAATTGAAACGCCGTCTTGGGAATGCGGACTCACTCACTCAATCCTACCAATCACGGCCTGTCCTTGAGACCATCAGAAGTGTCCCGCGCAACACGATATACGTCCTCAGCTTTTTCAGGAAGGCAAGTGGTCGATCAATTGGGGCTAATAAACAATCCTGAAAGAACGAAGCCGGCACTACAGGCAATCCCGTTGTTAGTCCCTCTCAGGGTCCGAAATCCGCATAGCGAAGAGCAGCGACAGGCAACCGTTGATGATTTCGCGGTTCAGTCAGAGTTATCGCGTCAGGAAAGAGTATACCGGTATGAAAGAAAGAACGACATACAGCGAAGTCACCTTCTCGAATCCGTTTGTAGTTGGGGGACTCGTGGTGCCCCTGGAAGCTGGAACATATCGTCTGGTTGTTGATGAACAGCTTGTTGAAGGCCTTAGTTTCCCTTCGTACCAACCAGTAGCAGTACACCTTGAGATACCCGCAATCTCGGCACAAACAGTCAAGCGCCAGTTTTTGCAGGTGTCCGCTGCTGAGATTGAGGAGGCACTGCAAGAAGACGCCAAATCGCAAGGTGGTGCGTCCAATTAATGATAAAACGTGCTTCAGATGGATGGCGGGTGCGCGGGTCATTTTGTTTCCAACTGGCCTGAAAAGAGACCCGCCGCAGCTCATTTTTTACTTCACCAGCCGCCAGGCCGCGACATCGCGCTTCGATGGCCACATAGGCTGCCATCCGCCGCTCGGTCGTAGTAGGAGTAACAGTTGCCGGGATAGGATCTCGTCGGATAGCCGCCCCCGCAATTGTTGTTGGCGCAAACAGCGACTGCCGTCCCGACCAGTGCGACAGCAACCAAAGCCGCGGCCGCCGCATCTTGGCTCTGAACCATCTGAGGACAATCATAAGCTTGAACGCCGCGCCGATTCAGTTCTTTCAGAATATCTTGCTGAAAGACTGGATCTTGGCTCTGCAAATATGTGCGACAGAGCGTCGGTTTATCGATCGACTTCGGATTGGCGTTAAATGCTTCGCGCGAAGTGGTGCATGCGCTCAAGGCACACGAAATGAACAGGGCGCCAAGCACCCGCAAATATATAATTGTCAAGAAAGCCCCCAATATAGTCCCCGCTAATACAAAACACGCAGAGAGATTGGAGTCGAGTCTACTCAACTAGAATTTTCATTAGGGGAGTTAAAAAAACTCCGGCGGGGAGGGCTTTAATTCGTGCTAACCTTACAGAAGGTGCACGAAGGAATGGGTGGAGGGGAAGATCCGCCCGCGTGGCATATCTGGATGCATTCTCACGCGGCTATCGGAAAACTTCATTTCCATATGACGTGAGATAACGGAAAGGGCTGAAACTTTTCTTTGGATTTACCGCGCCTAAAATATTCGACACAGAGACGCTGGCGCCGGCAAGAATGGTGTTGCCCACTATTGTGGACATGGAAGCGCCGAAGGCGAAGCTGCCGGTTGCGGCCACGCCGGCCGCAAATAGGTTGAAGTCAGCCGTGAGGCTGTAAAGCCGGTGAGCAAAACCTGCCTCGATGGTGACTTCCAATTGCTCCCGAACTCCACGCGCGATCTTTTCAAAAGCGATATGCTGGGCGAGGGGCTTATCTGGAGCTGCTGTCACCGAAAGATAGCATTCATCAATGTAGGCCAACAAGGCGTCGCACTCATCCTTACGCCGCTCTCGGAACTCTAAAATCTCTTCGATCGGAACTTCCTTGTCCGGCACAGGGAGCGCATTAACGAGTTCAAATCGCAGCGCCCGGCCTTTTTCTGGCTCCGGCCCTTCCCAAGCTCCAACCCCAGATGCAACTGCCCAACAGCCTGGGGAGGCTTTCTCCAGCTCTTCAAATGTCTTTGCCCGCGTGTATATCATTATCTGCCCAGCATTGCCGTTTGGGGACTGTACGCGATGGCGTGTAAACACCTCCTGAGATTCTAGATACGATAGCTCAATTCCCAGCTCATTCATGATGATAGACGTTTGTGGATATGCCAGCTTGTCCCAAAACAGGCACCAAAACCGAACAAGGCTAGGGTCGGTTGAGCCGCCAATGTTGATCCCTTGTTGCCCCAAGACCTTTATCTGTGGTGTAACAATAATACCGCGCAAATTTTTATCCTCATCGCTGATCGAGATGGCAGGCCAAGCAAGAAACCCCCGTTTGTTTCGAACGCAATCTCCCCACCTTCGACTCTTCCAACGGCTCAAAAATCATCTGCACATGCTACGGTCAACGTAGCTCTTATTGCCGCTGGCAGTCAGATAATAGCACCCGCCACGAGAACCGGTATGGTACTGCCGGAATACAGAGGGACGTCGGGGCTTGGTGGGCGCGAGGTATCCACCGCCTGAAGCGCGCGCACCGCAGCGTTTGCCGTCTGCCGCGATGCTACCAGGCGTAGGGCAATTGCCACTGCTGTTTACACTCGGAACGGAGATCGCCGCCGCCGCGCTGAAGTTATCCGCCGCAACGGTTGACCCTATCGTGAGCCCACGAGCGAAGAGCTGCACGGTTAGCGCCATAATCGATCTAGTCAGGCCTCGCAAGCCATGGGAAATATTTCTCTAGTCGGTGGGTGAGGCCGCATCCGTCGCCGCGCGATCCCGTCTTCTTCCCCATGAAAAAAGGTCGTGCCAAGGGGTGCCGGGCGTGTGGCTCTCAACAAAACGGATAGGCGCTTCATCGATACGATCAAGTGCTGACCCGAACAGTCGAGCAGAAAATGCTGGGTCGATCCTTGCTGCCTCGCGGCGGTAACCTTCGTACGCCTTTGCAACTGAGGCTTTGAAGGCATAGTCTTCCGCGAGGCGGAACCTATGACCAATCTGCTTTGTCGCTATCCAAGCGAACCATACGGGCCCGGCAATAGAAATCAATGCCAACACGAGAGCGACGTTGAGGCGTTCGGCTGGAACGTTTTGTATCATCAGATCTTGCAGCGCTCGGACGCGGAACGTGCCGACAACCGCGCCAGCTCCAAGAGCTAGGACCAGGCCTGCAACCCAAATTCCCATTGATCTCGATAATTCTTGAGCCCGGGTCTGAAACGCTTCCCCTAGGCCCCTTGTTGTAGCGGCGCTGTAAGCATCCTCGGTATTTTTCAGTAACTGTGCTGCCTCAGCCTCCTTCTGTTTCATCGCCTCCACATAGTCATTGATTTGGTCCAGCGCCGTCTTGGCTATCCCTTCGTTCTTTTCAACCGATGCCCGTAGCTCCAACACCGCTTGACGCGCCTCGCGCAACTCGTCCATGTCAGTCGGCAGGGCCGTTGCGGCGTCATGTGCCGCGTTGATCTCGGCAATCTTGCTGCCAAGCTCACCAAAGTCAGTGTCGAATTTTTTAATTCGACTTTTATATGAGAGAAGTTTCCCGGAAATTTGTTTGGGGAGCTGTCCAGCTTCTATCGATTTTTCCCAGTCGGTATTTTGAACGAACAGCGGGCCAAAGAATGATGAGATGTGGTCCAGCAGCGTTGCATACATGGGTACCGCGAATGACCCATTTCCGGTAAAAAATTGCGGCAGTGTGTTCGCCTTGAATTCGGCTATCTTATTTAGGGTCGGCTGCGGATCAAATTTCGAACTTAATCTGTTGTGGTCGCACCCGTCCAAGCGAGCGGCGAGCGCAGTAGCCATATTTGCCAAGTCGTGCCGATTGAGAGCAGGATGGTTCCAACCATACACCGAAACGAGCGTCCGATCGTCCGCACTCAAGGCTCTGATGCTCGCATCGATATCCCGTAACGCCGCGCTGATTTTGCTGATCCGCTCATCCATGACCTATCCCCCTTTTTGTGGCGAACGGGAATATAGTAGACGCGGGTAAATTTCTGGTTGAATTTAGTTCAGTGATAGACAGTCGGGCGCCGCATTTTATTTACTCGGATCCGACGAAGTGATCTTCTGGTGGGCGCTGCGGAACAAAGATGCCCGTGGGCTTTGGCGGCAGATTGTCGTTGCTGCCGCCGGTAAGATCGATCCCGCGAAGGTGGCGCATATCATTTCCGCTCGGCGTCCGGTTTCCACCCTCTCGTGAATCCCTTGCCCATCGCTGCGGTCGCCAATGCGAGCTGCATCCGCAAATGCTGGATGTCTTCCATCAGGGTTTCTATCGCAGCGCGGCTATCGCCATCGTGCCATGCAATGATGTGATCCACCGGATCGGCTTCCGGTTCTCGTCTCTCTGGGCGCACGTTCTCATTCTCCGGTTCAAGAGTTCAAATCGTCCCTGATTTTACGAAAGGCACACGCCGCCGTGCCAAGCAATGTTCTAATTATGTTCTGGTTTGGGATAGAGTCAAGCAAGGGCATAAAGATTCATTGGATGACTGCTCACCGCCCTACAACAGAAGGATCTAACAATGCCAGACCGGGATTTCCCGCCGGTGAAGATTACAGAAATGATCACTCACGATGAGCTCATTGAACGTTGCCCTTGGCTGACCGCTCAGATCGTGAACAAGTGGCGCCGTACTGGAGCTATTCGCTTCTTCGGTGGCAAGAACGGAATGATCGTGTATGCGATCAGTGACATTGAGCGAGCTATTACGGAAACGCTAAACGCGTCACTTGAAATTTATAGAGGACCACCACGTTCACCCAGCGCGTCTCGTGACCACGCTTCTGCCGTCTCCCGCGAGATGAGCGAAGCCGATAAGATTAGAGAAGAAATGTGGCTGCGGGAGCTCAACGAGCGGAAGTTCCCCGCGCACAAAAGTCCCAGCCACAAACCCAGCAAATGAACGTTATCGCTTCTTTTTACCCTTCTCCAGCCGATCAAGAAGTTTCTCTGTATCGCTCTCGGTCCAGCCCGGTTTTGAAGATGAGGTGGCGCCCTTAGGCCGAGGTTTCGCCGCCGCAATCAAAATCTCTATGTCCTCCGGCATAAAGAACATAGCTTTGCCGATGATCCGACAAGCGCCAACCTTTCTGGCAAATTCACGCAGCGTGCGTTCAGAGAGATGAACGCCTCTCTCCTGCATTTTCGCGACCACGCTCGCTGGTGTTATTGCATCTGAAAAATCTGCCACCTGTGTTCCTCTGGGTTAAAGCTAGTCGTCCCAATAGCTCATCTTTGGTGGCGGATCGCCTTCTGGATCGTGGAGTGGATCAGGATTTGCGAAGAGCTGCTTGGCCTCTAAAGACGCCTGAATTGTCTGGACACTCGTTTGCTCCTCAAGCCGCATCAGCCGCTCATCAGCCCACTTAAGCATGCGCCGGTAGTCCGCCGGAAGCTCTTCACAATCGGGGACGTTGGCAATTGTATAACGCAAATCGTCCGCTTCACGGCGGGCATCGGCGATACCTTGCAAAAAGGCAAGACGGTCACTTTCACGCTTTGTGCGCTGCTCCGCCATTTTTCGCCGTGACGCCATGTAAGCTCGGCGCGCAGCTGCTTGGCGAGTACTTTCTTCGCGCTCCATCTCGGCAACATGATTTAAGCGAAAACTCTCGACCATCTTTTCCAGGTGGTCTTCGATAGGTTTGGCATCAGTATCTATCCATTCCCGTTTCACCCCTTCCACGTGTCCATAAATCTGGAGCTTGATCCGACCAATGTGAACGTAGGAAAAGTGCTTCCAACCTGATCTTGAAACCTCGGTAATCCGTTTTCTCGGAGCCTCGATCCGGAAATTTACCGTTGTACCGTCCTTTGAAAAGCCTATTCGGCTACTTTCGCCGTCGAACGTGAATCCGAAATAACTGAGCTCCTGCGTTAAAGCGCTCAACAGTGCCCCCACTCGGGTGACGTCTTTCGGTGGGACCTTGACGTACTTGTGGTAAACGAACCCGTCTCTGTCGGCTTCACAAGTCCTGAGTGCCGATACGAACGATTGGACGTCAGACTGCAGCTTGCTAGCCGTCTTCTTTCCAACCCGTTCTTTTTCAACAGGCAAAGTCTCGGGGGCGTGAGTGATCGAAGGACCAAGAAGAGGGGCCTGATTCAAGACAAGCGACATTCGCTCATTTTCGATCTCAATCTCCCGTTTGGCAGTCTCCAGAACCTCCAAGAGATATGCGCTTGGCCGACGCGGTTGTCCGCTACCTATTCGAACGTGATGAAGCGCAGTGTTTTCGACCGGCCGCAGCGGCGTTCTCTTAACGGTTTGGCCTGCTTCAACTCTCGCCCAATATCCTCTCGATGGAACGGGAACGAGATGTCTCTGGCACGTCTTTGCCAAACCTCGATCTGATAGGCCGTATGTCTCTGCCAGCTTCTGCATAGGCGTCGACCATACCAGAGCGTAAAGCTCCTCGCGGCTCATTGAGCGTTTCGGTTCTTCCATGAGCGCCTCCATTCCGGACGAGAAGCCATAAGGCCCCCTCACCCTCTGTACGCCATCGGGAAGTAGCCATTTTGACAATCCAACAAGTTGGAGATTGATGGATAGGATGCGCGCGCTCCGAATTAGCCAGGTTCGATGAACCTTGAGGCCACTATGTAAAAAGGCCCTGCGATTTCTCGCAAGGCCTTGATATTAAAGCAATTCGGATGGTGGGCGTGACAGGGATTGAACCTGTGACCCCTACGATGTCAACGTAGTGCTCTCCCGCTGAGCTACACGCCCTCCGTGGCGGCGGATAGACCACAAAACCGGTTCATGCGTCAACTGCTTTTTTTCGGTTTTGTGAAGGTTTTTTGAGAGGCCTTACGCCACAAGGAGTTTGTTGACCTCATCCACCAGATCGCGCAGATGGAACGGCTTGGAAAGCACCTTGGCGTCCTTCGGAGCCTTCGAATCGGCATTCAGCGCAACGGCTGCAAAGCCGGTAATGAACATGACTTTCAGGTCCGGGTCGAGTTCGGTCGCGCGCCGCGCAAGCTCGATGCCGTCCATTTCGGGCATGACGATATCGGTCAGCAGAAGCGAAAAGGGCTCTTCGCGAAGCCGGTCATAGGCGCTGGCGCCATTGTCGAAGGAAGAAACCTTGTAACCGGCTTTTTCCAGCGCCTTGACGAGGAAGCGGCGCATATCGTTGTCGTCTTCAGCGAGAAGAATTTTCTGATTCATCATAAGTGACCGTAACTACTCAATGTTTGGAATACCCTAGCCCGATTATAGGATTTTCACGGTAAATATCCTGTGAACGCGTGAATCGGTATAGCGCTGATTGGGCGATAGTATGGACTTGCCGCGCCGTAACTGGCAACATGAACATCCTGATAGTTTTACGACATGGTAAATGACCCTGAATGGACTGGATAACGGGTGAATATGAGCTGTTCGAAGTAACGGAACCTGCCGTTCAAACCCTGCCATTCGTCTATAATTCCCCCCATAGCGGCCGCTGCTACCCGATTTCCTTCCTGGAGTCGGCAAGGCTCGATTCGCATGAGATCCGCCGCTCCGAAGATCACTTCGTCGACGAGCTGTTCGCGGCGGCACCGGAGATCGGCGCGCCGCTTCTCAAAGCGAATTTCCCGCGCGCCTATCTGGACGTCAATCGCGAGCCCTACGAACTCGATCCCCGCATGTTCGAAGGCACGCTTCCGCCTTATGCCAATATCGGCTCCATGCGGGTCGCCGGCGGTCTGGGAACGGTGCCGCGCATCGTCGCCGAGAATATGGATATCTATGCCCACCGCCTGCCGGTCGACGAGGCGCTTTCGCGGATCGAGACGATCTACAAGCCCTATCATGCCTGTCTGCGCCGCCTGCTGTCTCGCACCCACGCCAATTTCGGAATGGCGGTGCTGATCGATTGCCACTCCATGCCGGGCAATATCCGCGTTGCCGGTTCGAATCTCAGGCCGGATGTGATCATCGGCGATCGCTACGGCACCAGCGCATCCCAGGAAGTCTCCCGCGCCGCGCTGCATTTCCTTGAGGAGCTGGGTTTCGTCGCGGTCTGCAACAAACCCTATGCCGGCGGCTTCATCACCGAACATTATGGCCGACCCATCCGCTCTCTCCATGCGCTGCAGATCGAGGTTAACCGGGCGCTTTACGTGGACGAAAAGACGCTTTTGAAAAAAGCCGATTTTCCCGCCATTCAGGCGTCGCTTGAAATCTTCATACGCCAGCTCGGCGCCTTCGTTTCCGAATATGCGATAGAAACGTCGCTCGCTGCCGAATAGCAGCTCGAATTATCCGCTATATCAATCTTTTATCCCGGATGGTCTGGCGGCCCGCCGGACAAAAAAAACCGCGCCTTGGCGCGGTCAAGTCTAGGGAGGAAACACCCAAGGAGGGTATTTACAGTCAAAGACTGTAGGATCACGCTACGCAGTAATTGCACAATTGTCAATCATTTTATTTTATGCATATTTTTTAGGCTTATGCTGAAAATATGGAAACACCGGCGCCTTCATTCGTATGAGTGGACGGCGGATGCGATTCCGGTCTATGCATTGCCCCATAGAATTCAGACCCAATATTCAGGCAATGAGGTTTCGCATGCTGCCCGACCGGGATTTCTTCTTCAAACTTGCCGATGCCGCCAGCGCCGAAACGCTTCCCCGCTTCCGCACGGGCATTGCCGTCGCCAACAAGCAGGATGGCGGCTACGATCCGGTGACGGAAGGCGATCAGGCAGCAGAAACAGCCATTCGCGCCCTGATCGAGGCCCGTTTTCCGCAGCATGGCATTCTGGGCGAAGAACACGGCAATATCGGTCTCGACCGCGAGCATATCTGGGTGATCGACCCGATCGATGGCACCCGCGCTTTCATTTCCGGCGTGCCGGTCTGGGGCACGCTGATCGGCTTCCAGTCAGCCGGCCGCGCCGCCATGGGCATCATGGACCAGCCCTTCACCAAAGAGCGTTATTTCGCCGATGGCGAGGCGGCGTGGTATTTCGGACCGGATGGCGAGCGGAAAATCCGTACGCGCGACTGTGCTTCGCTGTCAGACGCCGTGCTGTTCACCACAAGCCCCCACATCTTCACCGCGGAAGAGAGGACCCTGTATGAAAAAGTGCAGGATCAGGTTCGCCTTTTCCGATACGGCGTGGATTGTTACGCCTATTGCCTGCTTGCGGCCGGCCACGTCGATCTGGTGATCGAATCCGGCCTGAAGCCCTATGATGTCGGCGCGTTGATTCCTGTCATCGAACAGGCCGGCGGCATCATGACGACCTGGGATGGCGGGCGTCCGGAAAATGGCGGCCGCATTCTCGCAGCCGGCTCAAAGGCGGTGCACGAACAGGCGCTCGCCATTCTCTCAAAACTCTGAGGCAGCCCGCTTAAGCGGTCATCACTCCGGCGCGAAAAAGGCGTCGATGGCCGCCAGCGCCTGTTTGCGGAAAACGTCACGCTCATGCAGCAATTCGTGGCGCGCACCGGTGATCGGAAGAAGCTGCGCTGCCCGGAAATTGCGTGAGAGTTCCTCCTGCGCCTTATAGGGCGTGATGGTATCCAGCATCGGCGCCAGAATGAGGGTCGGAATGGTGATATTCGTCAGATGGTCCTGACGGACCACCCGTCCCATGGTCTTCAGCGCCTCATAGACCCAGCGCGCCGTCGGCGCACCGATGAAAAGTTCCGGAAACTGCCTGTGCAGCGAGAGATTTCTTGTAAAACGTCTGGCGTCCGAGGTGAGCGGATTGCCGTCGAAATCCCGCTCCCGCTGATCCTTGCCGAGCTGCACCCGCCCAAGGCCAACGAGACTTAGAGCCGTCGCCACCGCCCGAATGACGGATGAGGGGACGGATTGCTGGCTGTCCAGCTCGATGAAGGGCGAACAAAGCGCCAGACGGTCAATCCGGTTCGACAGGCCGGGCGCGGCGGCAAGCGCTGCAAGCGCGCCGGTGGAATGTGCGACCATGAAGAATGGCAGCCGCGTATCCGGCAACACCACCTGTTCGAGAAAAAGGCTGATATCACGCTGATAGTCGGAGAACCGCCGCACATGCCCGGCACCCGGTTTTTTCAGCAATCTTTCGGAACCGCCCTGCCCGCGCGTATCGAAGGTCGCAACCCAGAAACCCATGGCGGTGAGATCACTAATCGTTTCGAAATATTTCTCGATACATTCGTTCCTGCCATGCAGCAGAACCACGGTTCCGCGAGCCACCTGGCGGCTGGCGCGAAAGATCGCGTAGCGAAGCTGTTTGCCGCGATCGCCGGTAAAATATCCGACGGTATGGTTGTCGGGAACCGGGTTGTCTTCGCTCTCGCGCAATGTGGCTTCGATCATCGGTCTTTTCCGGCTTTTCTGCCTTTTCGGGATAGGTCGGCGGCGCGGGAAGGTCAAAGAAAAAATTGCCGGAACCGTCGGTTAAAGCAGTCGCGGTTCCGGCGAATAAGACAGAAGAAGAAGGGACGTTATTGCTTCTGTCCACGGAGAATGTCTCCGATGACCGATGTTTTATGGCTCTCAAACTGAACGATGCCGGAACCTGACGTTCAGCCATGGTTCATGTTGCTTTCGCCTTTTCACGCCCCCTTGACGCAGCGGCAGGCCATTCCCATCTCATTCATGCGGTCGCCAGAACGGGACCGCGCCACATGTCCGGCCGTCGCCAGAACGGGACGTCGGGCTTAACCGCAAACAGTCGCTTCTTAAGGAGGACACCATGCGTCACGTTGATTTTTCCCCCCTCTATCGTTCCACCGTCGGCTTCGACCGTCTTTTCTCGATGCTTGACGGCCTCGGCCAGCCCGAACAGGCCCAGTCCTATCCGCCCTACAATATCGAGCGGACCGGCGAAAACACCTATCGCATCACCATGGCCGTTGCCGGTTTCGATGAGAACGAACTCAGCATCGAATCCCGCGCCAATGCGCTGACCGTGAAAGCCGAGAAATCCGCGGATGAGAAATCCACTGAAGGCGAGTTTCTCTATCGCGGTATCGCCACGCGCGCTTTCGAACGTCGCTTCCAGCTTGCCGACCATGTCGAGGTCCAGACCGCTTCCCTGAAGAACGGCCTGCTCCACATCGATCTCGTCCGCAATATTCCGGAAGCCATGAAACCGCGCCGCATTGCGATCTCGTCCGACAGCGCCGATGCGCCGAAGACCATAGAAGCCCAGATTTCGCCGGCTCAGGTCAACTAAGCTTTCCTTCATGCAAAACGAACGGCCCCTTCATGGGGCCGTTTTATTTGCGGAGAACCCTCGCGTCAGCGGCTGGAAGCGGCCGCGCCTTCCGCGCCTGCTGGTTCCGGCATCGCCGCTTTTTCATGGGCCTTGCGCGCGTAACGCTGGGCCAGAACCGCGCAGACCATCAACTGAATCTGGTGGAAAAGCATGATAGGCAGGACGATTGCGCCGATGCTCTGGCCGGCGAAGATGGCGCCCGCCATGGGCACGCCGCTGGCGAGGCTCTTTTTCGAGCCGCAGAAGGTGATGGTGATTTCATCAGCCTTGTCGAAACCCAGCAAACGGCTGCCGAACATTGTCACGCACAGGACAAGCGCCAGCAGCAGGATATTGATGACGATGACCACGCCGATATCCCTGAGCGAAAACGTGTGCCAGATGCCTTCGATGACCGCATCGGAAAAAGCCAGATAAACGACCATCAGGATGGAGCCGCGATCAACCGGAGCCAGCAATTTCTTGCGCGCCCTGATCCAGTCGCCAATCCACGGCTGCAGCACCTGACCGACGATGAAGGGCAAAAGCAGCTGCAGGAAGATTTGCAGGAAAGCATCCAGCGAGAATCCGCCGCCATGGCCGCCCACCGTAAACAGCAGGCCGACCAGCAGCGGGGTCAGGAACATGCCGAAAATATTCGATGCGGAAGCCGAACAGATCGCAGCCGGCACGTTTCCTCCAGCCATGGAGGTGAAAGCGATGGAAGATTGCACGGTGGATGGCAGAACGCAGAGAAACAGCACACCCATATAGAGCGGCGCAGGCAGAATATTCTCGGGAATGAAGCCGATCGCCACGCCGAGCAGCGGGAACAGGCCGAAGGTGACGAGAAGGATCGCCAGATGCAGACGCCAGTGCAGGATACCGGCAATCACCACATCCCGGGAAAGCCGCGCGCCGTGGAGGAAAAACAACAACGCGATCGCAAGTTTCGTCGCCAGCCCGAAATACTCCGCCGGCTCACCGCTGATCGGCAAAATGGAGGCCAAAATCACGGTGGCGACCAGCATCATGGTGAAGCGATCAGGTAGGAAGCGGGTCATGGGAGATCTTTCCGGCATCGGTTTTGCTTGAAACGCGCGCTACTATCGCTCATCATGAATTCCGATGCAAAGATTAACAGTTATCGCGATTCAGGATAATGCTGAACCTTCAACATCTTGCGAGCTTCGTGATGCTTCAGCAGACCGGCAGCTTCACGCTGGCGGCCGAACGGCTGGGGATTGGCCAGTCCACTGTCAGCCAGCATATTCAAAGGCTTGAGGCCGCACTTGGGCGCCGGCTGATCGCGCGCAGCACCCATCAGGTAAAACTGACGGGTGAAGGTGAGGCGCTGCTGGGTTATGCCCGCAACATGCTGGAAATCGACAGCAAGGTGTCGTCGCTGTTTAGCGAGAACCGTCTGCGCGGGCGGTTGAGGCTTGGCGTTTCGGAGGATTTCGTCGCCAGCCGGCTGACCGCCATTCTGGAAGAGTTCATCCGCCTTTATCCCCTCGTAGATCTGGAACTGACGGTTTCGCTGAGCGGCGTGCTTTACCAGATGCAGGATAATGGCGAACTGGATGTCGTGCTCGCCAAACGCCGGCTCGGCGACAAGCTCGGCCACTTTCTCTACCGCGAACCGCTCGTATGGCTGGCGCGCGACCCGGAGCGAATGCTGAACCAGCCGGATGCCCTGCCGCTGATTGCCTTTCCGCCGCCGAGCATCACCCGGAAGGCGGCGCAGGAGGCGCTCGACCGGGCCGGCCTCGCCTGGCGGATCGTCTGCACCTGCGGCAGTCTCAGCGGCCTGACCGCCGCAGCAAGGGCGGGCATGGGAATTTTGGTGCAGCCGCGCAGCATGGCGCCGACAGGCCTGAAGGAGATTGCCGCAGGCGTGCTACCGCCGCTGGAGGACGTGGAATTCGTGCTTCAACCGAGCAAGGGTGCGGATGCGAAGCTGGTGCGCGCCCTTTCCGATCTCGTTTCCAGCAAGAGCATCGCACCCGGCAGTTTCGTATAGCCTGTTCAATTCTCCCGTCGCGACAGGCAGCGGCCGACACTGTCGCGCCAGCCGGCAATGGCGTCTTTCCGTTTAGCCTCTTCCATTGCGGGGCTGAAACGGCGGTCACGCCGCCAATGTTCAGCAAAGGCCTTGCGGTCCGGCCAGATGCCGGCGCGCGAGGCGGCAAGCCAGGCCGCCCCGAGAATGGTCGTTTCCAGGAAGACCGGCCGGTCGACCGGTGCCGCAAGAATATCCGCCAGCCGCTGCATGGTCCAATCGGAAGCGACCATACCGCCATCGACCCGGAGCACCGTCTTGCCATTGTCACCCGCCCAGTCCTTGCGCATGGCGTCCAGCAGGTCGAAGGTCTGATAGGCGACGCTTTCCAGCGCCGCGCGGGCGAATTCCGCCGGACCGGTGCCACGCGTCAGCCCGAAAATCGCACCACGCGCCTCCGCGTCCCAATAGGGCGCGCCAAGGCCGGTGAAGGCCGGAACCAGATAGACACGCTGATTGGCGTCAGCCTTTTCCGCAAGCGCACTGACCTCGGAAGCGACCGAGATGAAACCAAGTTCATCGCGCAACCACTGCACGGCGGCACCGGCAATGAAGATTGAGCCTTCCAGCGCATAGGTGGTGACACCGTCGAGACGGTAAGCGATGGTTGTCAGCAGCCGGTTGGTGGAGGCGACGCGATCCGTGCCGGTATTGAGCA
Organism: Agrobacterium sp. 22-221-1; assembly: GCF_053522445.1. NCBI lineage: Bacteria > Pseudomonadati > Pseudomonadota > Alphaproteobacteria > Hyphomicrobiales > Rhizobiaceae > Agrobacterium > Agrobacterium sp. 22-221-1. The sequence goes on along the minus strand of NZ_JBNWCL010000023.1, from coordinate 55,169 downwards.
GCGCAAAGCAGCCCGTGCCGTAGGTGGATTTCATCATGCCCGGCTCGAAGCAGGCATTACCGATCACCGCTGCCTGCTGATCGCCGGCGACGCCAAGGATCGGAATTTCCGCGCCCAGCAGCGATTTATCGGTCACGCCGAAATCGGCGGCGCAATCCAGCACCTCCGGCAGCATGGCGCGGGGAATGTCGAGGATCGACAGGAGTTCATCGTCCCATGTATTTTCCTCGATATTGTAGATCAGCGTTCGCGAGGCATTGGTGGCGTCGGTCACATGGCGACGGCCGCCGGTGAGACGGTAGATCAGGAAACTATCGACCGTGCCAAAGCAGATTTCGCCCTTCACGGCTTTTTCGCGAAGGCCGCTGACACTATCGAGAAGCCATTTCAGCTTCGTGCCGGAAAAATAGGGATCGAGCAGCAGACCGGTCTTTTTCGAAAAAAGCGGCTCCAGCCCCCTTCTTTTCAGATCCTCGCAGACGGGAGCGGCGCGGCGATCCTGCCAGACCACGGCCCGATGCACGGCCTCGCCCGTGTTCCGGTCCCACAGCATCGTCGTTTCGCGCTGGTTGGTAATGCCGATCGCTTCGATATCGGAGGCGGCGATGCCGGCATCGGCAAGCGCCAGGCGGATGGTTTCGAGCACGCTTTTCCAGATATCCTCGGCATCGTGTTCGACCCAGCCGGAGGCCGGAAAATGCTGCGGAAATTCTCGCTGTCCGACACCGATGACCCGCATGTCGCGATCAAAGACCATCGACCGTGTCGATGTCGTTCCCTGATCGATCGCCAGAATATAACCGCCCATCATGCAACTCCCTTTCAGACGCAATGACCGGGGCGGCAAGCCGCCCCGGTTTCAGATTTTACGCAGACATTACTTCTGCCAGCTTTTGACCAGTTCGTCGTAATTGACGGTGACCGGCTTTTCCTTTTCGTTGGCAATCTTCAACTGCGGCGCCAGATTGCCCTTCGAAACCGCATCCTTGTTCCAGTATTCGATATCGTGCTCTTCCGCCAGTTTCGGGCCGATATCGCCCTGCACGCCGGCGCGTTCCAGACGGCTCATGACCTTTTCCTGCTCGGCGCAGAGAGAGTCCATCGCGGCCTGCGCGGTTTTCGCACCCGACGAAGCATCGCCGATTGCCTGCCACCACAGCTGCGCCAGCTTCGGATAATCCGGAACGTTGGTGCCGGTCGGCGACCACTGCACGCGGGCCGGCGAACGATAGAACTCGATGAGACCGCCGAGTTTGGACGCCCGATCCGTGAAGCTCTTGTGGTGGATGGTGGTGTCGCGAATGAAGGTCAGGCCCACATGGCTCTTCTTCACATCCACGGTCTTGGAGGTCACGAACTGCGCGTAGAGCCAGGCGGCCTTGGCGCGGTCGTCGGGGGTGGATTTCATCAGCGTCCACGAACCCACATCCTGATAACCGAGCTTCATGCCGTCCTTCCAGTAGACGCCGTGTGGCGAAGGTGCGACGCGCCATTTCGGCGAACCGTCCTCGTTCACGACAGGCAGGCCGGGCTTGGCCATATCGGCGGTAAACGCCGTGTACCAGAAGATCTGCTGGGCGATATTGCCCTGCGCCGGCACCGGCCCGGATTCGGAGAAGGTCATGCCCTGCGCTTCCGGCGGCGCATATTTCTTCAGCCATTCGAGATATTTCTCGATGGAATAGACCGAAGCCGGACCGTTGGTATCGCCGCCGCGCGCCACGCAGGAGCCGACCGGCTGCGACTTGTCGTTGACCTTGATGCCCCATTCATCGACCGGCAGGCCGTTCGGCAGGCCCTTGTCGCCGTTGCCGGCCATGGAGAGCCAGGCATCGGTGAAGCGCCAGCCGAGCGACGGATCCTTCTTGCCGTAATCCATATGGCCGAAGACCTTCTTGCCGTCGACATCGCGGCCGGTGAAGAATTCGGCAATATCCTCATAGGCCGACCAGTTGACCGGCACGCCGAGGTCGTAACCATATTTGGCCTTGAAGTCGGCCTTGTTCTTTTCGTTGTTGAACCAGTCGTAACGGAACCAGTAAAGGTTCGCGAATTGCTGGTCGGGAAGCTGGTAGAGCTTCTTGTCCGGCGCCGTCGTAAAGGCGCTGCCGATGAAGTCCTTGAGGTCGAGGCCGGGATTGGTGACGTCCTTGCCTTCATTGGCCATGAAGTCGGTCAGGTTGCGCACCTGCTGGTAACGCCAATGCGTGCCGATGAGGTCGCTGTCGTTGACCCAGCCGTCATAAAGGTTCTGGCCGGTCTGCATCTGGGTCTGGATTTTTTCGACGACGTCACCTTCCTGGATCAGGTCGTGCGTGACCTTGATGCCGGTAATGGCGGTGAAGGCCGGAGCCAGAACCTTGGATTCATATTCATGGGTCGTCAGAGATTCGGAAACGACCTTGATTTCCATGCCCGCGAAGGGTTTCGCGGCATCGACAAACCATTGCAGCTCCTTTTCCTGATCGCCACGCGAAAGCGACGAAAGATCGCCGATTTCCTTGTCCAGAAACTGCTTTGCTTCCTCCATTCCGGCGAAAGCGGAACCCGTCATTGCCAGCAGCATGGCCGCCGTCGTCGTCATCAGATGCCGTCGCATATCAGTCCTCCCAGGGGTTTGCGATTGCATGAAGTCTGCGGGTGCGGTTTTCCTCCGCCGCACCGTTTTCCTGCTCTAGACAAAACGGAAAACGCCGATGGCGTAAACCAAGGATAGAGCGAGAGCCCACCACAGGTTCGGGCCGACCAGCCCGAGCCATGCGAGATGAATGAAGGCGCTGCCGAGCAGCGAAATGAACAGCCTGTCACCGCGCGTGGTCTCGAAACGCAAGAGGCCGAAGCGGGGATTGCCGCCGGGCGAAAGATATTCCCAGAACCACATGCCGACGAGCAGCAGCGCAATCGCGCCGAAAAAGGCCGCCGTCTGCCAAGTCCACGCCATCCAGGTAAAATCGGGCATCTTCGTCATGGTCAAACCCTCCCGAGCGCGAAGCCCTTGGCGATGTAATTGCGCACGAACCAGATCACCAGCGCGCCGGGGATCAGTGTCAGCACGCCGGCGGCGGCAAGCAGGCCCCAGTCCATGCCGGCGGCAGAGACCGTGCGCGTCATGGTCGCGGCAATCGGCTTGGCGTCTGTCGTCGTCAGCGTGCGGGCGATCAGAAGCTCAACCCACGAGAACATGAAGCTGAAGAAGCAGGCGACACCGATGCCGGAAGCGATGAGCGGCATGAAAATCTTCACGAAGAATTTCGGGAAGGAATAGCCGTCAATATAGGCGGTCTCGTCGATTTCCTTCGGCACGCCGGACATGAAACCTTCGAGAATCCACACCGCCAGCGGCACGTTGAACAGGCAATGCGCCAGCGCCACGGCGATATGCGTGTCGATCAGCCCGAAAGCCGAATAAAGCTGGAAGAAGGGCAGCGCGAAGACGGCGGGCGGGGCCATGCGGTTGGTCAAAAGCCAGAAGAACAGGTGCTTGTCGCCCAGAAAGCGATAGCGCGAGAAAGCGTAAGCCGCCGGCAGCGCCGCCGCGACCGAGATCACCATGTTCATCACGACATAGATGATCGAATTGATATAGCCCGAATACCAGGATGAATCCGTGAAGATCGTCCGGTAGTTCTGCAACGTCGGCTGATGCGGATAAAGCGTCATGGAGGAGACGATTTCCGTGTTCGTCTTGAAGCTCATATTGACGAGCCAGTAGATCGGAACAAGCAGCAGCAGGATATAGATCGTCGGCACCAGCCAGGAAAAACGCGACGGCCCATGGTGGCGACGCCGCGCATTGACGGCAAGGCCGGATCGTCCCGTCGCAGTGGCTCTCACCGGCGAACTGCCGATGCCGTTGCGCTCCACGCTTGTGGTGACATTCGAGGCGCTCATGTCTCAAGTCTCCGCGTCGTGGCTGGTCATGACGGTGTAGAACACCCAGGACAGCAGCAGGATGATGAGGAAGTAGATCAGCGACATGGCCGCCGCCGGCCCGAGGTCGAACTGGCCGAGCGCCATCTTCACGAGATCGATGGACAGGAAGGTGGTGGAATTGCCCGGGCCGCCGCCGGTGACGACGAAAGGCTCGGTATAGATCATGAAACTGTCCATGAAACGCAGCAGGAAAGCGATCAGCAGCACCCGCTTCATCTTCGGCAGCTGGATGTAACGGAACACCGCAAAACGCGACGCGCCATCGATCCTGGCTGCCTGATAATAGGCGTCGGGAATGGAGACGAGGCTGGCATAGCACAAAAGCACGACAAGGCTCGTCCAGTGCCAGACATCCATGATGACGACCGTGATCCACGCATCGACCGGATCGTTGACATAGTTGTAATCGAGCCCGAGCTGATTGGCGTAATAACCGAGCAGGCCGATATCGCTGCGGCCGAAAACCTGCCAGATCGTGCCGACGACATTCCACGGCACCAGCAGCGGCAGCGCCATGGTGACGAGGCAGACCGGCACGCCGATGCCGGATTTCGGCATCTTGAGCGCGATGAAGATGCCGAGCGGAATTTCAATCGCCAGGATGATGCCGGAAAACAGCAGGTTGCGCCCCAGCGCATCCCAGAACCGGTCCGAGGCCAGAATTTCCTCGAACCATTGCGTTCCCGCCCAGAAGAACTGGTTATTGCCGAACGTATCCTGCACCGAATAATTCACGACGGTCATCAGCGGAATGACGGCGGAAAAGGCGACCAGCACCAGCACCGGCAGCACCATGAACCATGCCTTGTTGTTCCAGCTCTTTTCCATGGTCAGGCCCCCATCTTTACACGCCACGAGTCGGCGAAGACGCCGATGGCGGCCGGATCGAAGCGAACACCCGCTTCCGCCGGGATTTCCTCGTCTTCGGCAACGACGATCGCGAGTTTCTGGCCGGCGAACCGGGCGCGCACGATTTTCTGCCGGCCGATATCCTCGACCTTGTCGACAGTGATGGGCATTCCGCCCCGTTCCAGCCGGACGAATTCCGGGCGGATGCCGATCTCGATGCGTTGCGCTCCGTCAACCTTTGGCGCACCGGCCAGCGGCACACCAAGGCCGCCGACCATTGCGGTCGCGCCGTCGATACTGGCGGGCAGCACATTCATGCCGGGCGAGCCGATGAAATAACCGACGAAGGTATGTCCCGGCCGTTCGAAAAGCTCAGCCGGCGTGCCGATCTGGACGATCTGACCGTCATACATGACCACAACCTTGTCGGCGAAGGTCAGCGCTTCGGTCTGGTCATGGGTGACATAAACCATGGTGAAACCGGACTGCCGGTGCAGCCGTTTCAGCTGCGAGCGCAGCACCCATTTCATATGCGGGTCGATCACCGTCAGCGGCTCGTCGAAGAGGATGGCGTTGACATCGGAGCGGACCAGCCCGCGCGCCAGCGAAATCTTCTGTTTCTGATCCGCCGTCAAACCACGCGCATGGCGTTTGGCCATGCCGGAAAGATCGGTCATTTCGAGGATTTCCCGCACCCGGCGGTCGACCTCGGCTTCCGGCACATGCCGGTTGCGCAACGGAAAGGCCAGATTGTCGTAGACCGTCATCGTGTCGTAGACGACCGGGAACTGGAATACCTGCGCAATATTGCGGTCTTCCGTGGCGAAATCCGTCACGTCCGTTCCATCAAAGGCGATGCGGCCTTCGGAGGGGCGCAGCAGCCCGGAAATGATATTGAGCAGCGTGGTCTTGCCGCAACCGGAAGGGCCGAGCAGCGCATAGGCGCCGCCGTCCTCCCATTCGTGATGGACTTCCTTCAGCGCATAGTCGCCGGCAGCCTGCGCCTTTGCGTTATAGGCGTGTCGGATGTGATCGAGCGTGATGCGTGCCATGACCGATCTCTCTCAAGCCGCTTCGCCGATGGCGCGGCCATTCGCGTCAAAGGCCATCAGGTGTTTTGTATCGAGAAACAGCTCTATGTCCCTGTCCGGCTCGATATCGTGAATGCCATGCGCGAGCATGACCCAGCGCCGACCCGAAAACTCCACATGCACGAAGCTTTCCGATCCGGCGATTTCCGAAATCAGCGTCCGCGCCCGGATCGACTGGCGGGCCTCGCCCTTCGCCTGCGGGAAAAGATGATGCGGCTGGAAAGCGATGGTCAAAGGTCCATCCGGCACGGCGGCAAGATGCGCCGGCACCGCAATCACCGCCTGGTCGGCACGGGTGAATGCACCGCCCGCCTTGACGACCTCGATGGTGTTGAGCGGCGGGTCGGCAAAAATTTCCGCGGTGACGATATCCACCGGACGCCGGTAAACCTCGATGGTACGGCTGAACTGCGTTACCCTGCCCTCGTTGAGCGTTGCGGTATTGCCGCCCAAAAGCAGCGCCTCGGAAGGTTCGGTGGTGGCATAAACGAAGATGGCGCCGGATTCGGCGAAGATGCGCGGCAGTTCCTCGCGCAGCTCTTCGCGCAGCTTGTAATCGAGATTGGCCAGCGGCTCATCGAGCAGCACCAGATTGGCGTTTTTGACGATGGCGCGGGCGAGTGCTGTGCGCTGCTGCTGACCGCCGGAAAGATTGAGCGGCGTGCGGTCTAGATAGGGTGTCAGCTTCAGAAGCTCGGCGGCTTTCCTCACTTCCCTGTCGATGGTCGCCTGGTCCTTGCCGGCAACGCGCATGGGCGAGGCGATGTTTTCGTAAACGCTGAGCGCCGGATAGTTGATGAACTGCTGATAGACCATGGCAACGTTGCGCTTCTGCACCGGCCATCCCGTCACATCTTCGCCATTGAAAAAAATCGAGCCGGCGCTCGGCTTGTCCAGCCCGGCCATCAGCCGCATCAGCGTCGTCTTGCCCGAAAGTGTCGGTCCAAGCAGGACGTTCAGGCTTCCGCGCTGCAACGTCAGATCGGTCGGGTGAATATGATATTCACCGCCAACCATCTTCGAGACGTTTCGCAATTCAAGCATGGTGATCCAAAGCCTCCTCCGCTTTTATCCGGATCGTCAGATTGCCCTTAAGCGCCCACCTGCAATGTCTTCGACATAATCCTCCAGCCCACGCACCTCTTCCGGGGTAAAAAAGAGCCCCTGCTTGGTGCGGCGCCACAGAATATCTTCCGCCGTCAGCGCCCATTCCCGCGCCATCAGCCAGCGAACCTCAGCCTCGTAGAGCGTACCGCCGAAATACCGCCCGAGCGCCGCCGCCTCTGTGGCATTGCCGATCAGTACCGCCGCATCCGTTCCGTAGCAGCGCACAAGCCGCTCCGCATGACGCTCTTCAAGAAAGGGGTAACGCGACCGCAGCGCCGAAACTTCCGCGGTGTAGGCCTCGGCGCCGAAATTTCCACCCGGCAAATGCGAGCCCGCCGTCCATGGCGCGCCCTTTTCACCCAGCGCATCGCCGATTTTTTCAAGAGCATGTTCGGCAAGCCGCCGATAGGTGGTGAGCTTGCCGCCGAAAATATTGAGAAGAGGCGCTTCGCCTTCCGCCCCTTCGGTTTTCAGCACATAATCGCGGGTCGCTTCCTGCGCTTTCGATGCCCCGTCATCGAACAGCGGGCGCACACCGGAATAGGTCCAGACGATATCCGCCGGCTCCACCGGTTCAGCGAAATATTCGCTCGCCGCATTGCAAAGATAGCTGATCTCCTCGTCGCTGATCTTAACAGCCCGGGGGTCGGCGGTATAGTCGCGATCCGTCGTGCCGATCAGCGTAAAGTCCTGTTCGTAAGGAATGGCGAAGATGATCCGCCCGTCCGGATTCTGGAAAAAATACGCACGCGGATCGGAAAATTTCTTGCGCACGATGATGTGGCTGCCCTGCACCAGACGGACATTATGGACATTGTTTTTGCCGAATGCCGAGGACAGCACCTTGTCCACCCAGGGACCCGCGGCATTCACCAGCATGCGCGCCCGGTAGGTCTTGGCCTCTCCGGCCGCATTTTTCGTTTCGACCCGCCAGAAGGCGCCTTCGCACCGGGCCGAAACCACCTGCGTGCGGTTGAGGATGAGCGCGCCGCGATTGGCGGCGTCGCGGGCATTCAGCACCACCAGACGGGCATCGTCCACCCAGCCATCCGAATATTCGAAGGCGCGGGCAAAAATCGGTTTCAAGGGTTTCCCGGCGGGATCGCGGCGCAGATCGAGCGAGCGGGTCGCGGGCAGAAGCTTGCGGCCGCCGAGATGATCGTAGAGAAATAGCCCGAGCCGCACGAGCCAGGCCGGACGCACCCCGCCCTTCTGGAACGGCAATACGAAGCGCATGGGCCAGATGATGTGCGGCGCCATGGCCCACAGCACCTCACGTTCCATCAGTGCTTCGCGCACCAGACGAAACTCGTAATGTTCGAGATAACGCAAACCGCCATGGATAAGCTTGGTGGCGGCGGATGAGGTGCCGGAGGCGAAATCGTTCATTTCCGCAAGCGCGACGGAATAGCCCCTGCCGACGGCGTCACGCGCGATGCCGCAGCCATTGATACCGCCGCCGATCACGAAAATATCGTGGATTGCCTCGTCAGACATGAATCCTCCCGCGCTTTCATCGACGCTCTCCTCATCGATATACTGAAAGCACGGACATCTAATTCGAAGATAAAACGAATGTCAAACGAAATTCATAGGCCGTCCCGATTAGGACTCGACCATCTCGGTTTCGATCAACCGGACGTCATGATCGGCACAGATGGACCGGATCGAATCCACCGGACAATGATCGGTGATGAAAGTATGCACCTGGGAAAGATGGCCGATACGAACCGGAGCCGTGCGCTCGAATTTGAGCGAATCCGACACCAGAATGACATGGCGCGCATTGGAGATGATTGCCTGCGCGACCTTAACCTCACGAAAGTCGAAATCCAGCAAAGCGCCATCCTCATCGATGGCCGAAACGCCGATGACCGCAAAATCCACCTTGAACTGACGGATGAAATCCACCGCCGCCTCGCCGACGATACCGCCATCGGAACCGCGCACGACGCCGCCGGCAATCACCACCTCGATACCGGGGAAAACCCTCAACCTGTTGGCAACGTTGATGTTGTTGGTGATGACCATCAACTCGTGATGATCCGCCAGCGCTTCGCCCACGGCTTCGGTCGTCGTGCCGATATTGATGAAGAGTGATGAGTTGTTGGGGATGAGGGCGGCAGCGGCGGCGCCGATCGCCTGCTTTTCGGAAGAGGCTATCGCCCGACGCGCCTCGTATTTGACGTTTTCATTGCCGCTTGGAAAAAGCGCGCCGCCGTGGATGCGGGTCAGAACCCGCGTATCGCAGAGATCGTTCAGATCCTTGCGGATCGTCTGGGGGGTGACTGAGAACCGCGCCGCCAGCTCGTCGACCAGCACCCGCCCGTTCGCTTTCGCCAGCGCAACGATTTCATCCTGACGCGGTGTGAGCAGCATTTCACCCTCCCTCCTCTTTCAATTTTTTCGTTTTATTGAAGAGCGAACGAAAAACCAATGTCAAGGGACGGTTTTGCAGTAGCGATAGCAGCGGGATGAAAACAGGGCGTGAACCCCACGACGCCATTTGACGATATTATTTAGCCGACTTTCTGAATGAGCTGGCTGGAACGGGACATCGCCGAGGACGCGGCACCAAATGCATCGCCGATGCCGATTAGCACCGGTTCGTTTATACCCAGCCTATCAACGGCCGCAGCCAGTTGCGTGAGCGAACCGCACCAGCGCTGTTCGTTTGAGCGACTGACGGAGATCATGATGGCAACGGGCGTCAAGGCAGGCATACCATGGGCAAGCAGGGCAGCTTCGATCTCGGCTGCGGTTCGCCCGCCCATATAAAAAACCGTGGTCACGGAGGGGTTCGACAGGGATTGCCAGTCGATATTCTCCGGCAGCTTTCCCTGCCGGGAATGGCCGGTGATGAAGCGTACCGACTGAGCGTGGTCGCGATGGGTCAGGGAAACACCCAGGCGCGAGGCCATGGCGCTTGCGGCGGTGATGCCGGGCACGATCTCGACCGGGATATTTTCAGCCTCCAGCGCGGCGATTTCTTCGCCGGCGCGCCCGAAAATCATTGGATCGCCGGATTTCAACCGCACCACCCGTTTGCCGGCCTTGGCGAGACGGATCATCATGTCATTGATGTCTTCCTGCCTGCAGCTTTCCCGGCCGCCACGCTTGCCGACCAGCATGCGTTTCGCCTCCCGCCGCGCCAGTTCCAGCACCTCGGCTGAAACGAGATCGTCGAACAGGATGACATCGGCCGCCTGCAAAGCCCGCACCGCTTTCAGCGTCAGCAGTTCGGCATCGCCCGGCCCGGCGCCCACAAGCGTTACAAGGCCGCGCCCCGATCCTGCCCGCGCAGCCTGCATTCCGATATCCGCAAGCAGCCGCTCCTCGCTGCCCTCACCCAGCCTTTCGGTAAAGGCACGATCGACGAATTTTTCCCAGAAAGAACGCCGCGACGCACCGGGAGCGAGCCGCAGATTGACACGCTCGCGGATTGTCTGGGCAAGCGCGCCCCAGTCCTTCAGCGAAAGCGGCAACAATGTCTCGATGCGCCGGCGGATGGCCTGCGCCAGAATGGGTGCTGCGCCATCGGTGGAGATCGACACCACCACGGGCGAGCGATTGACGATGGAGCCAAACTGGAACTGGCAGAATTCCGGCTTGTCGATGACATTGACGGGAACGCCGGCCGCCCTTGCGGCATCGTAGAAGCTCGCGGCTTCCGCATCGGTCTCGCAATCCGCCAGCGCGAGTTCCGCGCCCTCGAAGATATCCGGACCCCACGGACGGTCATGCCATCTCAGCATCGGGCTTTTTGCAATAAGCGCTGCAATGCCTTCCGAAAGCTCGCTTTCCTCGCAATAAAGATGCAATTCCGCCCCGCAGGCGAGCAGCAGTTCCGCTTTCCAGGCGGCTCCATCCGATCCGCCCGCCAGCACCACGCGCTTGCCCTCAAGCCCCCAGAAGACCGGCAACTTGGCTAATCTTTCCATGCGGGCCGGTTCATTCCGCTGCGGTTTTAAGGCATCCATCGATGATCCCCCTGATTTCGGCGCGGCAGGAGCCGCAATTGGTTCCGGCATTCAACGCCTTGCCGATGGCTTCGACGCTGTGGCAGCCTTCACGGATGGCGGCTGTGATCTGGTTCACCCCGACGTTAAAGCAGGAGCAGACGGTGGCGCCCGGATCGGCGCGGCCGGCACCGGGGCGACCGGCAACCAGCGCAAAACGCATGCGCAGGTCCTCATGGCGCTCAGTCAATTGCGAGATCGCCCAGTTGCGGGCGACGGCCACCGGCTCTCTGGCGATGAACAGCGCCGCCAGCAGGATATCGCCGTCGAAGAAGGCAAGGCGCAGGTCGCCCGTCTGCCGGTCGCTGTAACCCAGCGGCTCAACCCTGGCCTCAATGCCGAAGACCTGCCGCGCCCAGAGTGTCCAGTCCTGCGGCTCCTCCGCAAAGGCGAGCTCCATACGATAGCCGCCATCCGCTTTGGCCGTGGCCCAATAGGCGCAGTCCGGTGCATCCGGTCGGATGCGGGAGATGGCGAAACCATAGGCTTTCGCTTCGAAGCGCCTTGCCCTTACCGCCACGTTTTTCGAGGCGGGCTGGCCGGAATGCGGGTCCGTCACCGGGGCAACCACGACATCGATGCGCGCCTGCGAGGCGAACTGGTCGTTCCAGTGCATCGGCGCAAACACCGATCCGCGCGCCTGCCTCTCACTGACCAGCGCCCGCAGCAACACCTTGCCATGGGGACTTTCCACCTCCACCAGATCGGCGCTTTCTATTCCCAGCGCCTGCGCATCGCGCGGATGAAGCTCGGCGAAGGGTTCGGCGATATGGGCGGTAAGGCGCGCACTTTTGCCCGTGCGGGTCATGGTGTGCCATTGATCGCGGATACGGCCGGTATTCAGTGTCAGCGGATAATCCGCCGATGTCCTGCCGGTCTCCGGCAGGGCGGTGGCGATGAACCGCGCCTTGCCATCGGCATGGTAAAACCGTCCATCCGCGAAAAACCGGGTGACGACAGCACTGCCCCGCTCCGCTTTCGGCCATTGGAAGGACGCCATCGTATCGTAGGATTCCGGCTCGATCCCGCTGATATCGAAATCGCGACTGCCGGCATTCTCGAAACCGGAAAGAGCGGCATGTTCGGCAAAAATCTCCGATGGCCGCAGGTAAGCGAAGGCCGTGTCGAAGCCCATGCGCCGGCCCACTTCCGCCATTTGCCACCAGTCCGCTTTCGCTTCGCCGGGCGCATCGAGAAAACCGCGCTGGCGGGAAATGCGCCGCTCAGAATTGGTGACGGTACCGTCCTTTTCACCCCAGCCAAGCGATGGCAGAAGCACATGGGCATGGCGGGCCGTATCGGTATTGGCCATGACATCGGACACCACGACAAAAGGACAGGCCTTGATGGCCGCCTCGACGGCGCCGGCATCCGGCATGGAAACCACCGGATTGGTCGCCATGATCCACAGCGCCTTGATGCGGCCGTCAGCCACGGCCCTGAACATGTCCACCGCCTTCAGGCCGGGTTTTTCCGCAATGGCGGGCGAGGCCCAGAAACGCCGCACGCGGTCGCGATCCTCGGCATTTTCGATAGCCATATGGGCGGCCAGCATATTGGCCAGCCCGCCAACCTCGCGCCCACCCATGGCGTTCGGCTGGCCGGTCAGCGAAAAAGGTCCCGTGCCCGGCCTGCCGATGCGGCCGGTGGTAAGGTGGCAATTGATGATCGCGTTGACCTTGTCCGTGCCACTTTGCGACTGGTTGACGCCCTGACTATAACAGGTGACGGTTTTTTCGGTGCGTTCGAACAATTCGTAAAAGGAAATCAGTTCGGCGACTGTCAGGCCGGTGGCCTCGGCGATCTCCGGCAGGCTGTATCCGGTTGCTGCCTGCATCGCAGTATCAAAACCGATCGTGTGACTTTCCACATAACCGCGATCGATTGCGGGACTATCGGAAAGATGCGCCAGCAAGCCGGTAAACAGCGCCACATCTCCATCCGGGCGGATGGCGAGGTGCATATCGGCAATATCGGCGCTCATCGTCCGGCGCGGATCGATGACAACGACTTTCATTTCTGGCCGTGCCGCCTTTGCCGCCGCAAGCCTTTGGTAAAGCACCGGATGGCACCAGGCGAGATTGGAACCGGTGAGGATCACCAGATCGGCAAGCTCCATATCCTCATACGTGCCCGGCACCGTATCGGCCCCGAAGGCACGGCGATGGCCGGCGACGGAAGACGACATGCAGAGCCTTGAATTGGTATCGATATTGGCCGAGCCGATGAAACCCTTCATCAGCTTGTTGGCGAGGTAATAATCCTCCGTCAGCAATTGGCCGGAGACGTAAAAGGCAACGGAATCCGGGCCGTGTTCGGCGATGGCTTGAGAAAACCGGGAGGCGACGAGGTCAAGCGCTTCATCCCATGCCGCCCGCCTGCCGCTGATTTCGGGGTGGAGCAGGCGACCGTCGAGATCGATGGTTTCGGCCAGAGCCGAACCTTTGGAACACAGCCGGCCAAAATTGGCGGGGTGGTCCTGATCGCCTCTGACGGACACCGCGCCATCGTCGTTGACAGTGGCGATGACGCCGCAGCCGACGCCGCAATAGGGACAGGTGGTTTTGGTTTCAACGGGCATGGGTTTGCCCTCTCGGTGCGCGGCGTTTACCCCCCTCTGTCCTGCCGGACATCTCCCCCTCAAGGGGGGAGATCGACAAGCGGAAGGCTTGCCGCTTCATCTCTGCGACCGGCGACGCAAGCCGTGAATGGAAATTCGTGCCGCAAATGATCTCCCCCCTTGAGGGGGAGATGTCCGGCAGGACAGAGGGGGGTAACGCCGCTGCCATCGCAATTCACTCCGCCGCGATCATCAGGGTTTCGAGCGCTATCGAAAGCCTCCCATCCAGATTACGCACTGGAATGGTCTTCACCTCGCCCTCATCCGCCCCGAGAGCCTTGCCGGTCTCCAGCGAAATGACCCAATTGTGCAAAGGACATGTCACCGAAGCCCCATGCACGATGCCCTGGCTCAGCGGCCCGCCCTTGTGCGGGCAATGGTCCTCGATGGCGAAGACCTGATTTTCCGCCGTGCGGAACACGGCGATCTTGCCCATCGGCGTTTTTACGCAACGCGCGCCGCGCAGCGGAATGTCGGAGATATCGCCAATATCGATCCAGTTGCTGTCCATCGTTGTCACTCCGCCGCCTCACTGAAACCGATTGCCGCCATGGGCCTGAACTCGTGCTTGTCGTGGCCGGATACACGTTCCGACCAGGGGTCGACCTGCGCGAATTTCTGGCTGAAGACGAAGCGCTCGAAATAGGCCTTGCGCTTTTCCGCATCGTCCATGATCTGGCGGCGGATTTCGTCGTAACCGATGCGCTTGGCCCATTTGTAGATGCGCTCGAGATAGCGCGCCTGTTCGCGATACATCTGCGTCAGCGCCACGATATGCTCCAGCGCCTCATCCTCGGTTTTGACGAGACCCAGAACTTCCGTGCCCTTGATATCGAGACCGGCGGCACCGGCGAAATGGATCTCGAAACCGGAATCGACGCAGATGACGCCGATATCCTTGCAGGTCGCCTCCGCGCAGTTGCGTGGACAGCCGGAAACGGCAAGCTTGAGTTTGGCCGGCGTCCACGAGCCCCACATGAATTTTTCGATGCGGATGCCGAGCCCGGTGGAATCCTGCGTGCCGAAGCGGCACCATTGCTGGCCGACGCAGGTTTTGACCGTGCGCAAACCTTTGGCATAGGCCTGACCGGAAATGAAACCGGCCTTGCCGAGATCGGCCCAGACCGCCGGCAAATCCTCCTTCTCGATGCCGAGAAGGTCGATGCGCTGGCCGCCCGTCACCTTCACCATCGGGATTTCGAACTTGTCGACCACATCCGCAATTGCCCGGAGTTCGGAGGAGGATGTAACGCCGCCCCACATGCGCGGCACGACGGAATAGGTGCCGTCCTTCTGGATATTGGCGTGGACGCGCTCATTGATGAAACGCGACTGGTAGTCGTCGGCATATTCATCCGGCCAGTCGCAGACGAGGTAATAATTGAGCGCCGGCCGGCACTTGGCGCAGCCGCAGGAGGTCTTCCATTCCAGCTCCTGCATCACGGCTGGGATGGTCTTCAGCCCTTTGGCCTTGATGAGACGGCGCACATCGTCGTGGCCGAGATCGGTGCATTTGCACATGGGCTGCACGGCAGCGGGGTTATAGCTGTCGCCGAGCGTTATCGTCATCAGCTGCTCGACAAGACCGGTGCAATTGCCGCAGGAGGCGGACGCCTTGGTGTGGGCGCGCACATCGTCCAGCGATGTCAGCCCCTTGGACGTGATGGCCGATGTGATCTTGCCCTTGCAGACGCCGTTGCAGCCGCAGATTTCCGCATCATCCGGCAAGGCTGCAACGGCCGCCATAGGGTCCAGCGGCGACCCTCCCTGATAGGCCTGGCCGAAAATCAGGGTTTCGCGCATCGCGGAAATATCGGTCGATTTCTTCATCAGGTCGAAGAACCACGACCCATCCGCCGTCTCGCCGTAAAGCACCGCGCCGATGATGCGGTTTTCCTTGAGGATCAGGCGCTTGTAGACACCGGCCGTGGCATCGCGCAGCACGATTTCCTCGCGGTCGTCGCCTTCTGCGAAATCGCCGGCGGAGAACAGGTTGATGCCGGTGACCTTCAGCTTGGTATTGGTGACGGAGCCGTGATATTCGGCCGAACCGCCGCACAGCCGGTCCGCCAGCACCCGCGCCGATTCATAAAGCGGCGCAACGAGTCCGTAGCACATGCCGCGATGCTCGGCGCATTCGCCGAGCGCATAGATCGAGGCGTCCGACGTCATCATGCCGTCATCCACCACAATGCCGCGATTGACGGCGATACCCGCCTCCTTGGCGAGACCCGAGGCAGGACGGATGCCGACCGCCATCACCACCATATCGCCCTTGATGACCCGGCCGTCTTCCAGCTCGATGCCTTCGACCTTCTCCTCACCGAGAATGCATTTGGTATTGGCCTTGGTGATGATGTCGATGCCACGCTCATTGAGCGCCTTTTCGAGAAGATAGGCCGCTGCCGGATCGAGCTGACGCTCCATGATCGTCGGCATCAGGTGGATAACGGTAACATCCATGCCCTGGCGCTTGAGGCCATAAGCGGCTTCCAGCCCCAGAAGGCCGGCGCCGATGACGATGGCGCGGCCCTTGCCCTCGGCGATCGCCAGCATCTTCGTCACATCGTCGAGATCGCGGTAGGCGAGCACGCCCGGCAATTGATGGCCGGGGACGGGAATGATGAAGGGCAACGAACCGGTGGCGATCACCAGCTTGTCGTAGGAAACCGTGATGCCGTTTTCGCTGGTCACGGTCTTTCTGTCGCGGTCGATGCCGGTGACCTTCGCGCCCTTGTGCAGCGTGACATTGTTAGCCGCGTACCATTCGTCATTATGAATGACGATGTCCTCATAGCTTTTTTCGCCCGAGAGCACCGGCGAGAGCATGATGCGGTCGTAATTGACGCGCGGCTCGGCGTTGAAAATGGTGACGTCGTAAAGGCCGGGAGCGGTTTCGAACAGGTTTTCCAGCATGCGCCCCGGCGCCATGCCATTGCCGATGATGACGAGTTTTTGCGTCATGGCCATTACTCCGCAGCTTCGACGAAGCGGTGACGTTCGTAAAGGAACTTCAGCACGGCTTCGCGGCATTTGAGGTAGGTCTTGTCGGATGCAAGCTCGATGCGGTTGCGCGGGCGTGCCAGCGGCACTTCAAGCACTTCGCCGATATTGGCGGCGGGACCATTGGTCATCATCACGATGCGATCGGAAAGCAGCACCGCCTCGTCCACATCATGGGTAATCATGACCATGGTGTTGCCGAGACGGGCGTGGATTTCCATCACTGCATCCTGAAGGTGCGCGCGGGTCAGCGCGTCCAGCGCACCAAAAGGCTCGTCCAGCAGCAGGATTTTTGGCTCCATGGCCAGCGCCCGGGCAATGCCGACGCGCTGCTTCATGCCGCCGGATATTTCCGAGGGCTTCTTGTCTTTGGCATGGGCCATCTGCACGAGATCGAGATTGCGCATGACCCAGTCGTGGCGCTCGGCCCGCGTCTTGGTGTTGCTGAACACCTTTTCCACGGCGAGATTGACGTTTTCATAGACCGAAAGCCAGGGCAGCAGGCTGTGGTTCTGGAATACGACGGCGCGTTCCGGTCCGGGTTCGTTAACCTCGCGGTTTTCGAGTAGCACGGCCCCTGCCGAGACTTTCGTCAGTCCGGCAATGAGGTTGAGCATGGTCGACTTGCCGCAACCGGAATGGCCGATGACGGAGACGAATTCGCCTTTTTCGATGGTGAGGTTGATGCCTTTCAGCACCTCGGCGCGCGAGCCGCCCTTGTCGAAATATTTGTCGATGTGATCGAGCTTCAGATAAGCGTTCATAATGGTTCGCCCTTTCAGTTCGCCGCAGCGCCGCGGGTGATGACCTTGCCGAGCGCCGCCACCAGCTTGTCGAGCACGAAGCCGACGACGCCGATGTAGACGAGCGCCACGATGATGTCGGGCAGGCGCGAGGAGTTCCACGCATCCCAGATGAAGAAACCGATGCCGACGCCGCCGGTCAGCATTTCCGCCGCGACGATTGCGAGCCACGAAAGGCCGACACCGATACGCAGGCCGGTGAAGATGTAGGGTGCTGCCGAAGGCAGCATGATCTTGAAGAAGAATTCCAGCTGGTTGAGCCGCAGCACCTGCGCCACGTTGCGGTAGTCCTGCGGAATATTGCGCACGCCGACTGCGGTATTGATGATGACCGGCCAGATGGAAGTGATGAAGATCACGAAAATGGCGGAAGGGTTGCTATCCTGAAAGGCGGCCAGCGAAAGCGGCAGCCAGGCAAGCGGCGGCACGGTGCGCAGCACCTGGAAGATCGGATCGAGACCGCGCATGGCCCAGACCGACTGGCCGATCACCGCACCGAGGATGATGCCGGCAATGGCGGCGAGGCCGAAACCGTAAGCCACACGCTCCAGCGAGACCAGCACGCGCCAGCCAAGGCCGATATCCTGCGAACCGTTATGGAAGAACGGCGATACGATGAGATCGTAGCTCTCCTCGAAAACCTGGCTCGGCGGCGGCAACGATGAGCCGGGGGCGGAACAGAGCAATTGCCAGACGCCCAGCAGAATGGCGAGAACGATGAACGGCGGTACGATGTTGCGGGCCGCCGCCGCACCCCATTTGCGCAGATCGATCCGCGGCGACTGTTTCGGCGAAAGTGCCACGACGTTTGCCTTCTGCGCTACTGGCTGCTGCGGCTCTTCGTTGAATTTTCGGGCCAATGCGGACATGGGCGTTTCCTCTTGATTTCGGTTGCGGTCTGGGGCTCGCCCCTCATCCGGTCTTCAGTCGCGCCGGTTGGGCAGCGCATCTGGCGGATGAGGGGCGACACCCCGGGTCTCCTCCTCAGGAGGCCGCCTTGATGGACAGGCTTTCGAGATAGGCCGACGGATTTTCCGGGTCGAAGACCTTGCCGTCGAAGAAGGTTTCCTTGCCGCGCGAAGTGGAGGCGGGAAGATCGGCAACGCCGAGATCCTTGGCCGCCGCGCGCCAGATATCCTCGCGGTTCACCTTCTCCACCAGCGCCTTCACATCCGTATCGGGTGCGAATTTGCCCCAGCGGATATTTTCCGCGATGAACCAGCTGTCGTGGCTGCGGAAGGGATAGGAGGCATGGTCCTGCCAGAACTTCATCTGCAGGCCGGTATTTTCCAGCACGCGGCCGTTGCCGTAATTGATATTGCCCTTCAGGCGGCCAAGCACATCCTTCGGCGGCACGTTGAACCATTGGCGCTTGCCGAGGATGGTGGACATTTCTTCCTTGTTCGCCATTTCATCGCACCATTGCTGCGCCTCCATCACGGCCATCAGCAGCGCCTTGGTGGCGTTGGGGTTCTTCTCCACCCAGTCCGCACGCATGCCGAGCGCCTTTTCCGGATGGCCCTTCCAGAGTTCGCCGGTGGTACAGGCGGTGAAACCGATGCCCTGATTGACGAGCTGCTCGTTCCAGGGTTCGCCCACACAGAAGACGTCCATATTGCCGACCTTCATATTGGCGACCATCTGCGGCGGCGGAACGACGATGGTGGAGACGTCCTTGTCCGGATCGACGCCGCCGGCGGCAAGCCAGTAACGGATCCAGAGATCATGCGTGCCGCCGGGGAAGGTCATGGCGGCCTTGATTTCCTTGCCCTCGGCCTTCTTCTTCTCGAAAGCCGCCTTCAATTTGGAGGCATCCAGCTGAACGCCGGTTTCGGCATATTCCTTGGCGACGGAAATGCCCTGGCTGTCGAGGTTGAGGCGGGCGAGGATGGTCATCGGCACCGGCACATTGTTCTGGGTCACCTTGCCGGTGTGCATGAGATAGGGCATCGGCGTCAGGATGTGTGCGCCATCGATGCCGTTCGAGGCGCCGCCGAGCACGAGATTGTCGCGCGTCGCACCCCAGGAGGCCTGTTTCAGAACCTCGACGTCAGGCATGCCGTGTTTGGCGAACAGGCCCTTTTCCGCCGCAATGATGAGCGGGGCGGCATCGGTGAGCGCGATAAAACCGATTTTCGCGCCTTTCACTTCTGGCTCAGCGGTGGCTGCGAAAGCACCGGACGGAAAGGCCACGCGCACGGCGCTGACAAGGGCGGCGGTGGCTGTCGTCTTCAGTATCGTGCGGCGGCTGACATCGCCGGAGAATATCTTTTTCATTCGCATGTTCCCCTTATTGGGCCACCTCTGCGGGTGACGTTTTCGCTTGCGAAAAAACCTGAAAATAAAAAAACGCCGCTCGGTGTTTGCGCCTGCGGAACGGGAGGTGTTCCGGGCAGCAAAACCTTGCGACGTCTGTGTCTTGTGAAAGCGCCTATGCCGCGCCTTGCTTGCCCCGATCGCCGTTGACCGGTGCAAAAAACAAGAAGCAAGAGGCGTGCCAGTTTATAAAATGTAGATTATATTATTGAAAATAAAAGGGTATTTTTGCAAATCGATCTACTGATTAAATTTTAACCAGCGCGTTTTCTGTCTTCCATTTGTGCAAGGAGAAGAATCCTGCGCTTGAAATTTGCGCAGCCTGTAAAGCATGACGCCGCTTACGTCTCGCCTGGAGTCGGAGAAAACGGCGCGGCGGTGCGCACGGAAAAGGCGTTCACGTAGCCTGTAATGTCGGCGGGATCGAATACGAGGCCATCCACGAAACGGTCCTGCTCTTCCTGCCCTTCGATGCGGATATCGGCATCATCAGGTGCATTGGCGTCGCCCAGCGCCGCCCGATAAATATCCGGCCGGTAGGCAGACAGGGCGGCCTCCACACCGGCCTGTGAAAACTCGGCCTGCCCCCAGCGGATCATCTGGCTGTAGATCCACAATGCCTGGCTCTGGCGCGGATAATTGGCGTGACCGCCGTGGAAGATGAAATAATTGTCGATCACCCGGCGGTTGCCCTGGCTGTCGATGCTGAATTCACCGGCAAGCACACGGCGGATGATGCCTTCCGGTGCGCCGATATAACGGGGATCGGCAAGGGCTGCGCTGAGATCATCGTGATTTTCGGCAAGGTCGCACCAACGCGCGGCGGCATCGAGCGCCGTCAGCAGCCGTCCGACCGTTTCCTGCTGGTTTTCCGCCCATTCGGGTCGCATGCCAATGACCTTTTCCGGTGCGGAAGGCCACAAATCCTGCTTGGCCGCAACGATGCGACCGACACCGCGCTCGGCGGCGACGATGTTCCACGGCGCTCCGACGCAGAAACCGTCAATGGCCCCTGCGGCAAGCGCATCCGAGGTCAATGGCGGCGGCACCACCACAAGCTTGACATCGTGATCGGGGTGAATGCCGCCGGCGGCAAGCCAGTAGCGAAACTCGTAATTATGCGATGAAAACGGATATGTCATGCCGAGCGTCGGCGTCGGTTCGCCGCGGGCACGCATATCATCGAGCACCCGCTTCAACGCCTCGGCATTTTCGAGCGCTCCCGCCGTTTCGGAAAGCCCGGTCAAAGCCTTCATCCGCGAAAACAGCCGGGTCGAAAGCGTGATCGCATTGCCGCCGCGTCCGAGTGAAAAAGGCGTGATCGTGGGCGACGGGTTGGAACCGAGCCCGAGCATGGAGGCGACGGGCATCGGCGACAGCATGTGGGCGATATCGAATTGCCGAAACGCCAGCCGGTCGCGCACATTCGCCCAGGAAACATCCTTGACGAGATCGAGCGAAAGGCCTTCGCGTTCCGCGAAACCGAATTCGGCCGCAGCGATCAGGACGGATGCGTCGACAAGCGGAATAAAGCCGGCGCGCAGGATTTTCTGCCGGTCGCTGCCGACGATTGCCGGTGCTTGCGTTACGCCGCTGTCTGATCCGGCCGTTTTTTCCGGTGCCGCCATATCATTCACTCCACACTGTCCGACCGGCGGTTCGTCACATCAACAGACCAGCCGCGGTGACCACGCTTTGCGCGATCTCGGAAATCTTCTTCTTCTCGTTCATCGCCGTTTGCCGCAAAAGCGCAAAAGCCTCCTCTTCGGAAAGGCCGCGCATCTTCATCAGAATGCCCTTGGCACGCTCGATGACCTTGCGTTCCTCAAGCGCCGATTTCGCTTCGGCAAGTTCCTGCTGCAGACGGCTGAAGGCATTGAAGCGGCTGACCGCCATATCGAGAATGGGCTTGACCCGCTCCTTCTTCAGCCCGTCCACCACATAGGCGGAAACGCCCGCCTCGACGGCCGCCTCGATAGACGCGGTATCGGAACGATCGACAAACATGGCGATCGGCCGCCCGACCGTGCGGGTAAGCTGGAACAGATGCTCCATCATGTCACGGTTGGGGTTTTCGAGATCGATGAAGATGACATCGGGCTGCAGCGTCTCGATGGTGCGCGCCACCCCGTTCACCTCATGGATGACGGTGACACGATGATAGCCGGCCTCGCGCAGCCCCTCCTCGATGATGGAGGCGCGGATCGCGTTTTCGTCGATAACGAGAATGGTCAGGTCGCGAAGCGTCATGTCAGCATTGATGACGCAGCGCAGCAAACTTGGCAATCGGCTGCGGCTGCAAAAAATGGCGGGAGCGGCAAGGGTCGTTTCCTACCCGGCCGCCCGTCATGTCAGGAAGCGTGTTCGACGGCGCGTTCAAGCGCCTTCAGAACCGTCCGCTCGGACAGATTGAGATAGATTTCCATCTCGTCGCCGGCCTCTTGCGCCTTGCCCTCTTCCATCAGCGACAGGATCTTGCTGTTCATGTCCACGAAGGGGGAATGAAGCTGTTCGGGATCTTTCAGCAAACCGAAACAAAGCCTGAGTTCAGCGGCGATACGCTCGTAAAAATCGCTGAGGCGGGCGCTGTCGAGAAGATCGACGACGGCGGCGTGAAATTTCATGTTGGCGCTGCCCACACCCAGCCAGTCGGCATCTTCACGCTTGACCTTGGCATCCTCGACCGCTGCCCGCATCGTCTTGATTGCGGGATGCTTGTGCCAGGCCTGGCGAAGTGCGCCGCATTCCACCATGCGTCGCACCCGATAAATATCGATGACCGAGGACATGGTGGGAACGGCGACGAACACGCCGCGATTTGCCTCATGGCGCAGAAGCCCGTCCTTGGTCAGCAGCCGGAAAGCTTCGCGCAGCGAATTGCGCGAGACGTCGAAACGTTCACTGAAGGCTGCCTCTGATAGGCGCTGCCCCGGCATCAACTCGCCGGAGATCAGCAGGGTGCGAATACCCTTGGCCAATCGATCCGCAAGCGGCAGACCCTCTATCGTTTCGGTCATGGCGCTCCTTTCTTTAAGAGCAATGCAGCATCGGGAATTCCGTGACAGGCATGTTCGGACACGGCATGATTGCCCATAGCACAAAGCATTAGCAAAGCACGAAAAAAACGTGATTAAATCCTGCTCATTACGTCCAACAAATGGACAAAATGAAAGAACGATAACTTTATATTGTTGAACAAAGTTGACAATTTCGCAGAACAGGACAAGATCGTCCGCATAAAGCATCCGCGAGGGGCGGATTGCGACAGGAGCGGAGAAAATCCATGGAGCAGAAAAAGCTCACCCCGACTGCCGATATGAAAATGTCAAAACGCGCATCCCTGATGGGTGCGATCTTCCTGATGGCGACATCCGCCATCGGTCCCGGCTTCATCACGCAGACGGCGACATTCACCACCCAGCTCGGTGCCGCCTTCGCCTTCGGCATCCTCGCCTCCATCCTTATCGACTTCGTCGTCCAGCTTAACATCTGGCGTATCGTGACGCTGACGCGCATGCGCGCATCCGACATCGCCAATGCCGCCATTCCCGGCTCCGGTTATCTTCTGGCTATTCTCGTCATCATCGGCGGCCTGTTCTTCAACATCGGCAATATTGGCGGCACCGGCCTTGGCCTGAACGCCATTTTCGGGCTGGACCCGAAAATCGGCGGCGCCATCAGCGCGGTCTTTTCCATCGCCATCTTCGTTTCCAAACGCGCAGGCCTTGCCGTCGACCGGTTCATCATTTTCGCCGGCATCCTGATGATCGTGCTGACGCTTTATGTGGCCTTCGTTTCCGCACCACCGGTGGGTGACGCCTTCCGCCAGACCTTCCTGCCGGATACGATCAATTTCGCGACCATCACCACCATCGTCGGCGGCACGGTCGGCGGCTACATCACCTATTCCGGTGCGCACCGGCTGCTGGACCGGGGCATGGTCGGCATTGAAAACCTGCCTGCCGTCAACCGCGCGGCGCTAACCGGCATCGCCGTCACCGGCGTCATGCGCTATGTGCTGTTCCTCGCCATTCTCGGCGTCGTCGCCAGCGGCGTCATCATCGATACGTCGGGCCAGGCCGCCAACCCGGCCGCACAGGCTTTCCGTTCGGCTGCAGGCGATCTCGGCTTCCGGCTCTTCGGCATCATCTTCTGGGCAGCGGCCATCACCAGCGTCATCGGCGCGGCCTATACCTCAGTTTCATTCCTGCCCGTCTTCAAGCAGGACATGACCGAACGCGCCCGCAACATGGCGACGATCGTTTTCATCGCCGTCTCGCTCGTCTGCTACCTGCTGATCACCACGCCGCCCGCCGCCATGCTGGTCTTCGTCGGCGGCCTGAACGGCCTCATCCTGCCCATCGGCCTCAGCATCTTCCTGTTCGCCGCATGGAAACGCGAAGACCTGATGGGCGGCTATCGTTACCCGCGCATCCTGCTTGTGCTTGGCGTTCTGACCTGCGCATTGACATGGTACATGGGCTACAAGTCCGCCGGCACCATCTTCGGCCTGCTTGGCCTGTAATAAACTAGTGTTTTTACGCATTTTCCGGACGCAAAACCGCTACGTACTTTTGCTGGAAATGCTCTAAGGGGAGGCAAACATGGCCGCTATCGATCTCAACAGCGATCTTGGCGAAAGTTACGGCGCATGGCGCATGGGAGACGATGAGGCGATGCTCGCCATCGTTTCCAGCGCCAACATCGCCTGCGGATTTCATGCCGGCGATCCGGCCGGTATCTACCGCACCGTCAAGGCCGCCGCCGAAAAAGGCGTGGTCGTCGGCGCCCATGTCTCCTATCCGGACCGCGTCGGCTTCGGCCGCCGCGATCTGGACGCGACCTCGGAAGAACTGATTGCCGATGTCATCTACCAGATCGGCGCGCTGAAAGGCGTCGCCGCTGCCGCCGGCACCACGGTGCGCTACGTGAAGCCGCATGGCGCGCTTTACAACCGCATCGCCAATGACGCGAAACAGGGGCAGGCCGTGATTGACGGCATCAAGGCCATCGATCCTTCGCTGGTGTTGATGGGTCTTGCGAACGCACCTATCCTCGATCTCGCCCGCAAGGCGGGTCTTGCCGTCGTCGCTGAAGCTTTCGCGGATCGCGCCTATACGCCTCAGGGCCAGCTCGTCTCCCGTCGCGAGGCCGGCGCCGTGCTGCACGACGCGGCCAAAATCGCCGACCGCATGGTGCAGCTTGCCCGCGAAGGCACGCTGGAGGCCATCGATGGCAGCATCATAAAAATCGAAGCGCAATCCATCTGCGTGCACGGCGACAGCCCCGGCGCGGTCGCCATCGCCCAGGAAATCCGTCGCCGTTTCGAGGCTGATGGCATCGACATCCGCTCTTTTGCATCCAATCGCTGAAAGGATAGCCGATGACGATACCGACATCCTATCTCAACCACACGGACGCGGAGGCCGCGCGCCAGGCCCGTGCCACCTATCGCGGCGGCCTCGTCGCCCCAACTTCCGGCATTGCACCCGGCTTCACGCAGGCGAACATGATCGTGCTGCCGCGCGACTGGGCCTTCGATTTCCTGCTTTACGCGCAGCGCAATCCCAAACCCTGCCCGGTGCTGGATGTCTCCGATCCCGGTTCGCCCACCACGCTTCTGGCGCCCGGTGCCGATCTCAGAACCGACCTGCCGCTCTACCGCATCTGGCGGGACGGCAAGCTCGTCGAGGAAACAGCGGATGCAACCGCTGCCTGGGCGGAGCGCGATGATCTCGTCGCCTTCCTGATCGGCTGCAGCTTCACCTTCGAAACGCCGATGGTGGAAGCGGGCATCGAAATCCGCCATATGACCGACAAGAGCAATGTGCCGATGTATCTCACCAACCGACCCTGCCGCCCGGCCGGTCGGCTGAAGGGCAATATGGTCGTTTCCATGCGACCGATCCCGGCCTCGCGGGTCGCCGATGCTGCGACCATTTCGGGACGTTTTCCAGCCGTACACGGGTCACCTGTGCATGTCGGCGCACCGGAAGAGATCGGCATTACCGATCTTTCGAAACCTGATTTCGGCGATGCGGTGCGGATCGAGCCGGGTGAAGTTCCGGTGTTCTGGGCCTGCGGCGTCACACCCCAGGCCGCCGTGATGGCGTCGGGCGTACCCTTTGCGATCACCCATGCGCCGGGGCACATGTTCATCACCGACATTCCCGATTCAGCCTATCACGCGTGAGGACATGATGCGTTTTCTCCCCGTCAGCCTCACCACCATTCTCGTCGAACTCGCCGATCTCGATGAAACCCTGGCGCTTTTCGCCTCGCTTCAGAACGATCCGGTCGAAGGTATCGAAGAGACGGTGCCGGCTGCCCGCACCCTGATGATCCGCTTTCGCCCTGAGAAGATCTGTGCCGAAGCGCTGGCCGCGCGGCTGGCAAGCCGTGATCTCTCGGCAAAAATCGCGCCTTCGGACAATCTCGTGGAAATCCCCGTCCACTATAATGGTGAGGATCTCGCCGATGTTGCCGAATTGACCGGCATGAGCATCGAAGAAGTCATCCGCCGCCACACCGAAAGCGAATTCACCGTGGCCTTTTGCGGCTTCGCTCCGGGCTTCGGTTATCTGGTCGGCGGCGATCCGGCGCTGCATGTGCCACGCCGGCAAAGCCCGCGCACCCGCATTCCGGCAGGTTCAGTGGCGCTGGCCGGCGCCTTCAGCGGCGTCTATCCGCAAAACAGCCCCGGCGGCTGGCAAATCATCGGCACCACGCCGGTCAAGATGTGGGATATAGACCGCGATCCCGGTGCGCTTTTTCAGCCGGGTTACCGGGTGCGTTTCTTCGACATGGACAAGGCCGGCAAAACGGTCGACATCCCCGTCTCGGCACCACGCAGCGCCGGGAAAGACCAGGCGAAAGCAGGCCCGCATTTCGAGGTGCTCGCCGCCCCCATGCCCGCCATCTTCCAGGATCTCGGCCGCTTCGGCCAGACCGGTCAGGGCGTCTCGGCCTCCGGTGCGCTGGATCGTGGCGCGTTCAATGCCGCAAACCGCATCGCCGGTAATCCCGTCAACACGCCATGTCTCGAACTGACGCTCGGCGGCTTTTCCTTTAAAAGCACAAGCCGTGCCGTCATCGGCATTGCAGGTGCACCCTGCCCCGTCACCATCACCACGGCAGATCGTAGCTTCGCGGCCAAGACCCATGGCCCGGTGTCGCTCGAACCCGGTGATGTGGTCACTTTCGGCCAGCCGCCAAAGGGCATGCGCTGTTATCTTGCGGTGCGCGGCGGCTTCGATGTCGAGCCGGTGCTCGGCAGTTTCGCGACGGATACGCTGGCTGTCGTCGGTCCCGAGCCGGTGGGCGCGGGCGCCATCCTTTCGCTCAAGGACGAGAAGACCGGCCTTTCCAGCGTATCGATCGACGAGGTTCCGGCCTTCGAAGCGCCAGCAACTGGCGAAGTTGTCACGCTGGACGTCGTTCTCGGACCGCGAACGGACTGGTTCACGCAGAAAGGTATCGAGACCCTGACCGGCCAGCTCTGGCAGGTCACCCCGCAATCGAACAGGGTCGGCATCCGCCTTGCCGGCGACGTGCCGGTAGAGCGCAAGGACAGCGCCGAATTGCCGAGCGAAGGCACGGCGACGGGAGCGATCCAGATTCCCCATAGCGGCCAGCCGGTTCTGTTCCTTGCCGACCATCCGCTGACGGGCGGTTATCCCGTCATCGGCGCTGTCGCCGAATATCATCTCGATCTTGCGGGACAAATCCCCGTCAACGCCAAAATCAAATTCCGCCCGATCGGCCCCTTCGTCGAAATCGCGGCCAAGAACACAGAATTCCGAGGAGAAGAGCGATGAAAAAAGTGCTGATTGCCAATCGCGGCGAGATCGCAGTGCGCATCATCCGCGCATGTCGCGATTATGGCCTGCAATCCGTCGCCGTGTATGCCGATCCCGATCAGGATGCACTCTTCGTCCGGCTCGCGGATGAGGCCTATGCGCTGGAGGGCGTGCGCCCCGCCGAGACCTATCTCGATATCGCCAAGCTGATCGCGATTGCCAAACGCGCCGGCGCGGATGCCGTGCATCCCGGTTACGGTTTCCTGTCCGAGCGTGCCGAATTTGCGCGTGCCGTTCTCGATGCAGGCCTCATCTGGATCGGCCCCGATCCGCATGTCATCGAGGCACTGGGCGACAAGGTAGAGGCACGGCGCATTGCCACCGGCGTCGGCGCACCGTTGGTCGCCGGCAGTGATGGCCCGGTCGCTTCCGCTGCCGAAGTCACCGCCTTCGCCGAACAACACGGCCTGCCCGTCGCCATCAAGGCGGCCCATGGCGGCGGTGGTCGCGGCCTGAAGGTTGCGTGGAAGATGGAAGAGATCGCCGATCTCTACGAATCCGCCGTGCGCGAGGCGACGGCCGCCTTTGGCCGCGGCGAGTGTTTCCTTGAGCGCTTCCTCGACCGGCCGCGCCATATCGAGGCGCAGGTTCTGGCCGACAAGCACGGCAATGTGCTCGTCCTCGGCACCCGCGACTGCTCGCTGCAGCGCCGGAACCAGAAGCTGATCGAAGAGGCTCCCGCCCCGTTCCTCTCCGACGAACAGCGGCAGAAAATCCATGCGGCTGCCAAGGCTATCTGCGCCGCTGCCGGTTATTCCGGCGCCGGCACCGTCGAATTCCTGCTCGGCGTCGATGGCACGATTTCTTTCCTCGAGGTCAATACGCGCCTGCAGGTGGAACATCCCGTTACCGAGGAAACCACCGGTATCGATCTCGTCATCGAGCAGTTCCGTATTGCCGAGGGCCAAAAGCTGCGGGTCCTCGAAACGCCGGAACCGCGTGGCCATTCGATGGAATTCCGCATCAATGCCGAAGATCCCGGCCGAGGCTTCCTGCCGACGCCCGGCTCGATCTCGCTTTTCGACGCCCCCTCCGGTCCCGGCATTCGCGTGGATAGCGGCGTCGTCAGCGGCTCCAGCGTGCCGGGCGTATTCGACTCGCTGATGGCGAAGCTGATCGTCACGGGCGCCGACCGCGATCAGGTCCTGCGCCGCGCCCGCCGCGCGCTGAAGGAGTTCCGCATCGAAGGCATCGCCACGGTGCTGCCGTTCCATCGCGCCGCGATCGAGACCGAAGACTTCATCGGCACGGACGGCTTCAAGGTTCACACCCGCTGGATCGAGACCGATTTCGCCGCCATGCCGGATGCCATGGAGCGCCCGGCACCGGCCGAAGACCCTTCCCTCACCCGCACTTTTCTGGAAATCGACGGCAAGCGTGTATCGGTCGGTCTGCCCAGCCTGCTGCTCTCCAGCCTCGGTGCGGTTAGCGGCGGCGGCGCGATTGTTCCCGGCACCGCCGCCCCCAAGGAAAAGGAAGGCGAAATCACTGCCCCGGTTTCCGGCACGCTGCAGTCCTTCAAGGTAAAAGACGGTGATACGGTGTCGCAAGGCGATCTTCTGGCCGTCATGGAGGCCATGAAGATGGAAACGCAGATTGTCGCCACCAAGGCCGGCAAAGTTCGCCTCATTGTCAAGGAAGGCGACTATCTGCAGGCGGGCGCTGCCCTTCTCGAGATAGCCGGCTAATATACGGACAGGCCACCGGCCTCACAATTGCAGATCGCGCATGGCCGGCGGCGGAACCCTTTCGCCGCCGGGCCGTTTATGGCGCGACCTGCTAACGACTGTGAGGGAAATATGGCCGGACGCACCTTGCTTCAGTTCTTCCATTGGTATTATCCGGACGGAGGGAAATTATGGAGCGAGGTAGCCGAAAAGGCCGAAAGCCTTGCCAAAATGGGCATCACCGATATCTGGCTGCCACCCGCCTATAAGGGTGCTGCCGGCGGCTATTCGGTCGGTTACGATACCTACGATCTTTTCGACCTCGGTGAATTCGACCAGAAGGGCACCGTCGCCACCAAATATGGCGATCGCGCCACCCTCGAACATGCCGGCCGGACGCTGAAGGAAAACGGCATCCGCGTCATTCATGACGTGGTTCTCAATCACAAGATGGGTGCGGATGAAAAGGAAAAGGTGCGGGTTCGCCGCGTCAATCCCGAAGACCGCACCGAAATCGACGATGAAGACTTTCAGGCGCTGGCCTTTACCCGCTTCACCTTTCCCGGCCGCGGCGGCAAACACTCCAAATTCATCTGGGATCTGAAGTGCTTCAGCGGTGTCGACCACATCGAAGAGCCGACCGAAGACGGCATTTTCCGCCTCGTCAATGAATATGGCGATGGGGAATGGAATGAGGAAGTCGATCAGGAAAACGGCAATTTCGATTATCTGATGGGTGCCGATGTCGAGTTCAGGAATCGCGCGGTTTATGAGGAACTCAAATATTGGGGCCGCTGGCTCTCCGAGCAGGTGCAGGTGGATGGCTTCCGACTGGATGCCGCCAAACATATTCCGGCCTGGTTCTTCCGCGACTGGGTCGGCCATATGCGCGAAACGGTCGATCCCGATCTTTTCGTCGTGGCGGAATATTGGCACCCCGATCTCGAGGCGCTGAAAAGCTATCTCGAACTCGTCGACAAGCAGCTAATGCTTTTCGATGTCGCGCTTCACCACAGCTTCCATGACGCCTCGAAACAGGGCGGCGATTTCGATATGCGCAGCATCTTCGATGGTTCGCTTATCTCCGCCGTTCCAGACCATGCCGTCACGCTGGTCGACAATCACGATACGCAGCCGCTGCAATCGCTGGAAGCGCCGGTGGAACCCTGGTTCAAACCTCTTGCCTATGCGATCATCCTGCTGCGCGAAGAGGGTGTGCCCTGCGTCTTTTATCCCGATCTGTTCGGCACGAGCTATACCGACATCGGCAATGACGGCAACGAATATAAAATCGATATGCCCGCCATTGAATGCCTGCCGAAGCTCATCGAAGCCCGCAGCCGTTTCGCCAACGGAGCCCAGACGGATATTCTCGACGATGCAAGCTGCATCGCCTTTATTCGCCACGGCACCGCCGATGCGCCGGGCTGCGTGGTGGTGATGTCGAATGGCGAGCCGGCGGAAAAGCAGATCGATCTCGGTCCAGATCGCGCCGGGGCGGTCTGGCGCGACTTTCTCGGGCACCGTGAAGAACGGATTACCCTCGATGAGAGCGGCAAGGGCGTCTTTCCCACCAATGGCGGCAGCGTCAGCGTCTGGGTTGCAGCCGATTCCGAGTGAGGAACAACCGTTCCGATTGGGAAATCCCGTTCATTCCGCAGAAACGAGGCGGCGCGGACCTGCGCCGTCATCGGCCAGAACATCGTTCGGATTGCGCAATGGACAATCATCCAGCGAAAGACACCCGCAACCGATGCAGCCGGTAAGCTGATCGCGCAGCATGATCAGGCTGTTGATGCGAAGCTGAAGCATTTCCCGCCAGGATTGGGAAAACCTGCGCCAATCGGCCGTCGTCGCCACCCGATCCTGCGGCAGATCAGCCATCGCATCCCTGATGATGCTGAGCTGTATACCTGCCCGCTGCGCGATGCGGATGATGGCGATACGCCGCAGGACGGCGCGATGATAACGACGCTGGTTACCGGCGGTTCGCCAACCCTCGATCAATCCCTTCGCCTCGTAAAAATGGATGGTGGACACAGCGATGCCGCTGCGGCGGGCAACCTCCCCAACCGTCAGGCTGTGCTTGAATACGGTATTTTCCATTCTGGCTCCTGCTTCCGTAACGATTTCCGCTCGGAAAACGCGGAAACATAGTGAAGAGCAGCCGGTATAATTCCTCAACCATAGTTGAGGTCAATAGGCGATAGCCCAAAAAAAGAGGCGCCCAAGGGCGCCTCCAAATTTCGTGAATGTTGGCCACGGATCAGAATTTCGCTGTCATGCTGATCCAGAAACGGCGGCCTTCCATGACGGTGTTGAAATCGTCCGTGCCGACATCCTTGTCGAAGACATTGTAAATGGCGGCGTTGAGATCGACATTTTCGGCAACCGCATATTTCGCGCCGATATCCAGCGTGGTGTAGGCGTCATATTTACGCCCGGCCTTGCCGTTGATCGTCACAGGCGTGCCGTTGGTGCCGATGCGCGGGCCGGCATTGATTTCCGATCCGTGGTAATTCAGCGAGGCCCAGGCTTCCAGACCGTCGATTGGGGTTACCCAGTCGCCGCGCAGATTGGCCATATGTTCCGGCGTGCGCGCCAGCGGGAAGCCTTCATAGTCGCCGGTTTTCTGTTCGGAATGGGTATAGGTATAGTTGCCGCGCAGCGTCAGGTCCGGCGTCGCATACCAGGTCGCCGTCAGTTCCACACCCTGAATGACCGCATCGTCGATGTTGTAATTGTACCAGAGACGATAGTTGCGGTCTTCGCTCCAGCGAGCAGGCGTTCCATCCGGATTGAGCACCAGCGCGTTGGAAATCTTGTCCTTGAAATCGGTGTAGAAATAGGTGGCGCCGAGAGCAACGTCGCCATTGTCCCAAAGCGCAGCCACTTCATAGCTCGTGCTCTTTTCCGCTTCGAGGTTGGGATCGCCGATGATCACGCCGCAGGTGCCGCTCGGGCCATAGGTGCAACCGCCACCACCCGTCGTATAGGCATAACCCGGTGCGATCTGGCGGATTTCCGGGGCGCGGAAACCGGTAGAGATGCCGCCCTTGATGGTCAGTTCCTCGGTCGCGCTCCAGACGCCATAAAGGCGCGGGCTGAAATGATTGCCGTATTTCTCGTGATTATCGAGACGAAGACCGCCCGTCAGCGCGAAATTATCGACAATGCGCCATTCATCCTCAAGGAAGAGCGCCCATTGCGTCGCCGAAAATGTCTCGTCGCGGCCGGTGCGGCGTCCCGGGTTCTGGTCCGTCAGCCGCGCCTCGAAATATTGTCCGCCCGTGACCAGCGTGTGGTTGCCGAACAATTCGAACGGCGTGGTGAATTTGCCATCGAGAACGGTGTTGCGCACTTCCGGCGAGCGCGGGCTTTCTGTCACGCGGCCGGTGCGGATATTTCTGGTGAAGTTGGTACGCTCCGCCCATTCCTGCTGGAACGAGAATTCGGATGTGGTCGGCCCCCAGCGGCCGGTATGCGACAATGACCAATGGTCGCGCGTATTGGTATTGTAGGTGCCGTTGGCGTCCGTCGCCGCCAGCGTGTCGCCGGGCTCGGCGCTGCGGCGCAGCCGCGTCTTGCCGCCTTCGAGATAGATGTCGTGATCTTCGTTCGGCGTAAACGTCAGACGACCGTTGAAATCATATTCCTTGGCGCCCGTGGTGCCGTTCAGAATACGGTCTTCGCCGCGTGTGAAGCCCCTGCCCCAGAGCTGCAGACCGAGCTGGTCCTTCAGGATCGGTCCGTTGGCGTACCAGGAGACTTGGCCGCTATTGCCGAATTTGGAATGCTGCTGAACCGTGCCTTCGGTGGTGACGGAACCTGACCAGACATCGCCGACCTTGCGGGTGATGATGTTGATGACACCGCCCATGGCATCCGAACCATAAAGTGAGGACATCGGCCCGCGCACCACTTCGATACGCTCGATCGCCGAAACCGGCGGCACGAAACTCTGTTCGAAGCCGGAATTGCCGTTGGTGCGGGCATCGCGCGTGCTCTGCCGCTTGCCGTCAACCAGAACCAGCGTGTAAGCGCCGGGCAGACCGCGAATGAAAATATCCTTTTCATTCGCAATACCGGTGACCGATACGCCCTGAACTTCCCGCAGGGCATCGGTCAGATCGCGATAGGATCCCTTTTCCAGATCTTCCCGCGTCACAACCGTGATGCTGGCCGGAGCGTCCTTTACATTCTGCTCGAAACCGGATGCGGTAACGACGATCTGCTGAAGAACCGTGTTTCCCTCAGACGCCTGCTGCGCAAAAACGGGCAGAGCAATGCTGAGAGCCGTTCCCGCCATTGCTGCTGAAAGACCGGCCTTTATTATCGTCGCGGCCATATCTCGACCGCGGTACTTCAATTCCATGTTACGCCCCCGCATTTAACTTGAGAATTTAACCCCACTTATTTAGGAGGGAGTGCAGGCGCAACGCGTTTGTTTTCGAACAGTTCTAAATTCCAGAAATTGCAAAAAGGGCTCCCCGGGCAAGCGGTGGAGTAAAAAAATCGCAAGATGACAACCGGCAAGAGAAAAGATGAACCAGCCTCCACGACAAAACCCGACAGGCTTGGGCAGCTGAAACTACTTGTCGCTTTCGATGCGTTGTTGCGGGAAGGCAGCGTCAGCCGCGCGGCGGCGGGCATGGGACTGCCGACATCTTCCATGAGCCGGATATTGCAGCAGCTGCGCGAAAGATACGGCGACCAGCTTTTTCTGCGCACAGGTCAGGGCCTGCGTCCCACCCCCTTTGCCGAAAACATGCGGCTGCGCATTCGTTCGCTGGCGGCGGAGGCCGAGAACCTTATCGACTATTCGCAGGAAAAACCCGCCGCCCCGGCCAACGCCAGTGCAAGCGGCTGGGAGCGGCCGGTGCTGATGAAGGCGCCGCCGCTTTCGCTTCGCCCCAGCGTTCTTCTGGAAGGTCAGCCGACACCGGAAAACATCGCCGACCGTCTCGCGCGCATCGGCCACAATGCCGATCCGCAGCAGAGGCTTGCCAAATATATCGCAACCTCGGCGATGGGCATCGGCAACAGCCGCCCGCTCAGCCAAGTGGAAGCGATGGATGCGCTCTCGATCATTCTCGACGGCGATGCCGACCCGATACAAATCGGGGCCTTGCTCGCCACGATGCATTATCGCGGTGTGACCGCGGCGGAGCTTGCCGGTTTCATCGAAGCCATGTGGAGACATATAGAGAGGGACCAGCAAGGTCCTGCATCGGTGGATCTCGACTGGCCCGCTTATATGTCGCCGAAACATCGCGATGCGCCGTGGTTCCTCCATTCCGCGCGTCTTGTCGCCATGGCGGGATACAGCGTCCTGCTGCACGGGCATGTGGGGCAGGGAGAAAACGGCGGCAAGCTTGAACTTGCAGCACAGGCCTGCGGCATTCCCCTTTGCCACTCGCTTTCGCAGGCGGCGAAAGCCACAGCCTCGGAACGCATCGCCTACCTGCCGATCGGTGGTCTGTCCCTGCAGTTTCAAAGCCTGCTCGGCCTGTACGGCATTCTGGAGATGCGCCTGCCGCTCAACACGGTCGTGCATCTTCTCAATCCGCTTCGCGCCAGAAGCACGATCATCGGCGTCGCCCGCCCGTCCTATCAGGAACTTCATCGGGACACGGCACGACTGCTTTCGGTGGAAAACCTCGCCATTCTCGGCAATACGCGGGATTTCGCGCAATTCACGCCGTTTCGCAGCACCCGGATTTTCGGTCTTTCGAAGGGCAGGGATGTGGAATTCATCGTTCCCGCACGCGAAACGCCGCCCGCCGAAATGCCGACCATGTTCACAACCTTCGAATATTGGCGGGCGGTCTGGACGGGTGCCGCAAGGGACGAAAGGGCAGAAACCATTATCATCTCCACGACCGCCATCGCGCTGATGCTGGTCAACGATATGGCTCTGCCCTTCGAGGAAGCCTATGCCCGCAGCCTTCGGCTCTGGAACGACAGGGCGCGCAATCTCGTCAACGCCTGATCAGGGATCAGGCATTGGCGACCGCCCTTTTCAGCGCCAGATATTCCCAAAGGGCGACAAGCAGAAGAATTGCCGTGCTCGCCAGTTGCAGCACGAAAAGCGGAACACCCGGCACCGGCAAAAGCAGGCAGAGCGCCGCCACGCCGGCAAAATGCGAAACCGGTCGCTGATAGGCGACGGCGATCTTGACGCCGATATTGCCGGCCAGAAACAGGACCGGACCGCCGAGAATGGCGAGCGCCTCGCGCATCGTTGCGCCATCCCGCGCATGGGAGAGGCTGAAATCCTCACCCACCGCCGTCAGGATGATACCGGCCACGATGGGCAAATGCCCGTAGTTAAAAAGATTATGGGCAATCTTCGCCTTTTCTTCGGCATTCTCGGCTTTTTTCGAAGCCTCCTCCTGCCCGTGATGGAAATAAATCCACCACATCGCCACGGTACTGACGAAAGCGGAGCAGAAGACGATGAATGTCAGGCCCGAATTCATATATTCGGTGGCCGTGCGTCCCGTGGTCAGGATCGTTTCGCCAAGGCAGATGATGACGAAGAGCGCACATCGCTCCGCCAGATGCTCGCCGGAAAGATGCAGCCTGTCCTCGTCGCTCGAGGCCACGCCCGGCACGACATAACGGCAGGCGGGGCCGGTATATTCAATTGCAAGTGCGATGCCCCACAGGAGAATGCGATCCGCCAGATCGACGAACCCACCGGCCAGCCAGAACAGGCTCGATACCACGAGCCAGATCGTCACGCGCACGAAGACCAGAAAAGACTGCCGGTCTTCACCCCTGAACGCATAGAGGGCGAACAGGCTTCGGCCGACCTGCATCACGCTGTAGATCAGGGCGAAGACAAGGCCCTGTTCCGCAAAAGCCTCCGGCAGCGAGATGGCCAGCAGAACGCCGCCGAACATCAGCACGAACAGCAGGATCCTGACTGGCTCCTTTTCTGTGTTCAGCAGGTTTGTGATCCAGGTGGTGTGTATCCATAGCCACCAGAGCGACAATATCAGGATGCCGGCCTCAAGCGCCGCCGTCGGCCCAAAATCCTTGGCGAGCGCGTGGGAGAGCTGGATCAGCGCGAAAACAAAGACCAGATCGAAGAACAATTCGGGAAAACTGGCCTTGCCGGCGTCCTGGCCCTCCTGCCTTATCCAGCTTTCCGCATCCGCTTTGCGTCCTTGAAGCTCACCCCCGGTTCTCATTCCACCTCCCGACCGGTCTTCTCAACACGCCCCCTCACCGCTGCGACAAAGCCTCTTCGCTGCCCGATGCAACCGGGTTCGACCTTCGGCCGGGAAACTCCAGCGCCCGCGCACTGTCGGGATAAAAGCGCGGCCCAACCAGACGGACTTTCTTCCCAGACACGTCGGTAATGTAGTTCGGGGTCGCGGCCTCTGGCGAAAGTGGAATGCTGTCGGCACTGGAAACCGCAAGCGTGCTGACCTCGAGAGGCTGGGCAATTGCTGGCAGGCTCGTCATCGCGGCGAGTGCGGCTGAGAGAAAAAATGATATGAGAAACATGGGACGCATATCCTGGCACAATTATCTGCGCCATAAACAGCCCTCGCCCGCTTTGGTTCCGCCGCTCGTCAGCTATCCCCATCGAGGTAGGAGCTATATTGAACATAGTCCGCGCTCGATTGCCCACCGACGATCTCTGGCGGCCGACCTTCGCCACCGGGCAGATGGCCAGTGTTTTCGAGCTCCGCCCTCAGGAGCTTTTCGATAGCCCTTTCCCGGGGCAAGGCGTTATCCGCCATGTAGAGGGCGACGGCCAGTTCCATGTCATCCGGAAAATTCATCAGCTCAGCCATCCGTTCCAGCAATCAAGCGCAAACGCAGGACCTTGCAGAAAGTTCAACTTCGCCGCCTCGGCGCGAGGCTTTGTCAGTCCGCCTTCCAGTCACTTCCGATGGGCCATATCCCGGTTTTGTGGCACTTGCGCATGGACTTCTATTCAGTATCACACGCCTGTTTTGCCAGGTGCTCCGCGCATACAGATTACGCTTTTCCGCTCTTCTCGTCGCAATTTCGACGAAAAACAGCCTCGACTCAAGCGATTGAAACCAATCACGGAAAAACGCAAACGAAAGCTAAACCGAACTTAGTTTTCATTACCTTGCATTAACCATAGAAATCCACCGGCTGCACTGTTGCTACAGCAACCTCATGCGAATCTCTTTCTACTTGCGGAAGCGGCGTTAATGTAACTTCCGTCTGCTTTTTCTGCAAGCGATGACCATTTCCCGCGGCCGCGAAAACTCACGAAAGCATGTTCGCCTCCATGGTGTCCTTACGCCCTCGCAACTGCGCCAGAAGCATAGTCTGCACATCGAAGCCGCCTTCCTGCGCCTTACGGGTCAGATTACGCAGATATCCGCCGAGCGAGCTTATCTGGTCCGCTTTCTGCAAAAGGCATGCGAGAATGGCTGCCGTTCCCTGTCGGCCGAAGGTGACAAGCGCATCCTGATACGCCGACTGGCTGATGTTGAACATGGTTTTGATGACGGATGTCGCCACTTCGAGATCGCGCCATCCGGTAATCGCTCCGCCTGGGGCATAGAGTGAGATATCCGGGCAAGCCTTCAAAACCAAAACAATATCAGGAACAAAAAATTGCTTATGAAGAACAGGCTTTGCTGACTGCGGCGAAGCTTTTGCACTGACGGGTGCCACATATGCCGGCTGGGTGCTTGCCGTGCTGGCAGGTGCAACGGTTGCCGGTTCGCGCAAATCTTGCCGTTCAGATATGGATTCGGATTCTGAATTCTTTATGAGGCGCTCATTTTGGCAGTCATTGCCGCCCGTTTTTTTCGATTTTTCAATATTTTCCAGATAGTTGGTCACTTCCTCGCGCAAAGAGGCCAAAAATCCGGCGATTTCCCGAAGCTCCGCTGGCTTGGAATTGCGGCCGAGAGAGCCGGCAATGGCATTGTAGCGGGTCTGAAACCCTTCGAAGGTTTCGACTTCACCGCTCGCGGCAATCATCTCGCAGAGTTTCTGGATATCGCGGCGGCAAAGGCTGATATTTTCACGAAGCCGCTGAAGATCGAGCCGCTCGCTGACGATACGTTCGGCCAGTTCCTCGATTTCCGCTTTGCGGGCAAGAAGCGGCGCCAGCGAAAAACCGTAAGCCTCGCTGATTTCCCCTCCCCTGTGCTTGCGGGCGTATCGTTTTCCGTTCGGGCTGTCCTTGCGAATGATGAGACCGGCCTCGACAAGAGCCGAAAGATGCCGGCGCAATGTCTGCTCGGCCATGCCATGGGCCCTGAGTGACAATTGCGTATTCGACGGGAAGACAACCAATCCGGCTTCGCTGGAAAGCTCGTTTTTCGGATAAAAACTCAAAAGCGCGTTCAGGACCGCAAGCGAGCGATCAGTCACGCCGAGTAATGGCCTGGCTTCGCAGACCGAACGATAGAGTTTCCATTTATCGACCGCTTCGATTTTCTTGTTTTTCTGCGCGGCGAACTGGGTCGCGAGGACGCCAAACGACATCGCTCGCCGCCCAAAGGGCGTCGTTACACATGTGCTGTCCATGTCTTTCACCTTTCACAAGGCAAAAGAAAATCGCTCACCGAAAAATTCGATGCCAAGACTCTTGACTATGATTCGCGGAAATGAGATTCTTCGGGTGCTTAAATCAAAGAAAGGCTTCCGCGCGGCAACGTTCGGGGGCTTTTTTCTTTTGTGATGCGTCTCCTGTTAGTCGTTCGAGTTAAAAATCACTGCTTGGACCGGTATTCGGCAAACAGCGTCTGAAGATGTTCGAGAACGAACTCGGCAAATTCCGGGGCTTCGTTCTTGTCGATGGAGATATCCAGCTTGCGGTCGCTCTCGACCACCTTCGCCAGCCGGCCGCCGGTTTGCGATGACCAGACGCCGGTTTTTTTCGCCTGCGCCTTGGGCTTCAGAAAATCCAGAAGCGACTTGAAACGTTCTTCCGATGGCAGGGCGGCAACCGATGCATCCTTGACATAGGCGCGGGCTGCTTCCTTGACCTGTGAGGAGGAAAGCTGATCGGCAAGATCCATCCAGTTACGACGGCCGACAGTCGGGGCCGGGCCAATCAGATCGACCAGATCCTCGGGAATGCGGCCGACAACCGAAAGCATGTTGGAGAGATCGCCCTTGTGCAGCGACATGGCGGCCATGATCGTATCCCGAGGAAACCGTATCTGCAGTTTCTGGGCAAAACGCGCCTTTTCGATATAGGTGAGGTCGCGACGCTCGTTGTTTTCCTGTCCCTGGGCAACGACGAGCTGCTCATCGCTGAGATCACGAACGACCGCCTTGACCGGAATACCGAGGCTGGAAACGGCGCGCAGGCGACGATGGCCGAAGGCGACCTGATAACGGCCGGGGAATTCGGGATGCGGGCGCACCAGAATGGGAACCTGCTGGCCCTGTTCACGAATGGCCTCTACCAGACCTGCATCCGCTTCTTCCGAGGCTGGCATACGATCCGGTACGAAAGAGGGATCGATATCGGCAGGGCTGAGCGAAACGATCGTAAGACCTTCTGCGAGCTGCTTTTCGATCTCTTCTGCGCGCTTGGCGCGTTCCGATACTTCGTTGAGCGACTGGCCGATCATGCCGACCGGGGAATTCAGAACATCCGTCACGAGTTCCGGAGAACCGAGGATGGGCCTGATACGCGGACGCGACCGCTCGGTGGCAGTCTCGTTGCTGTCGGTGCCCGGCGTACCGAGATTGGCGAAGATCTGTTTTCTGCTCATGCTGCCCTACCCCACGCTTTTTTAATCAGTCCTTCGATTTCAGCGTTTACGTTGTTCATGGCTTCCAGCGCGCGGTCATAGGTGGACCGGGTGAACTGGGTTCTTTCCACTTCGAAAAGTGTCTGGTTGGTCAGTCCGGCATCCGAGACGGCCGTGCTCTTCAGCATCGGGTGGATGAGGACGTTTTCACCGAAAATTGAGCGCAGGAACGCGACCATCTGGTTTTGCGGCCCATCGCTCGGTTCAAAACGGGTGATCAGGTAACGCATCCAGTTATAGTCGGAACGCGCTCCCGCCCTGCCGATTTCAGCGAGAAGATCGCCGGTCATGGCAAGGAACTGGTTCATCGACATCACATCAAGCATTTGCGGATGAACGGTGACGAGAACCGATGTGGCAGCCGTCAGCGCTGAAAGCGTCAGGTAACCAAGCTGCGGCGGGCAATCGATGACCACGACGTCATAGAAGTTCTGCGCCTGGGCTATTGCCTGGCCAATGCGGGCAAAAAACAACGTATCGCCCGGCGCGCGACGCATCAGGGCGCGGGGCGTGTCGTGTTCGAATTCCATAAGCTCCAGATTGCCCGGAACGATATGGAGATTGGGAATATAGGTGCCACGAACGATCTCGGCGATCGGCCGGCGTTCATCGTCGTAACGGATCGCACCATAAAGCGTTTCATTCGGACCGACATCGATCTCCGGCTGATGACCGAAGAGAGCGGACAGACTGGCCTGCGGATCGAGATCGATGGCAAGCACCCGGTAACCGCGCAGCGCCAGATATTGCGCCAGATGCGCCGATGTCGTGGTTTTTCCAGAACCGCCCTTGAAGTTCATGACCGCGATGACCTGCAGCTCTTCGCCGTCACGACGATGCGGCAGATAACGGCGTGTGCCACGTGCGCCCTGATCGAGGAATTTTCTGATCTCGTCCATATCCTCGACGGAATAGGAACGACGACCGGAAGCCTGCGCCGCATCGAGCTCCGGACGCTCGGCGGCGATCTGGCGAAGATAGGCTTCGCCGATGCCGATCAACCGGGCGGTTTCCGCCGGCGAAAAATGGCGCATGCTCTTTTCGGTGTGCGGGGAAAATGTATTTGCATTATGAGCCTGCAACTGGGCTGACAACGCAGCCGAATGCTGTTGTATAAGACTCGTCAGGTCGGGTGCTCCTGCGGCACGTCTTAAATCGGCACTCTGTGTCATCGGTCTTCTTTCGCTCGAAATTGCAGTAGCGGTTTTTTTCGAAAAAGGCGGTTTTTTCCGCAACTGAGATATAAGCGCCGATTCTCTTTTTGGCGCAATAGGCTTTTTTCTCAGGTTGGAAAGTGCCGCTAAAGCATTGTGGAAGAATCACATTTGCTTTTTGTGACGGTTTGGCGGTTAGCCGCGGCTAACTTCTCGTTGTTGATCATAATGAAGGGCGTTGTCGCGTCTTTTGGTGCCCGAATATCCGCCCCCGTGCGGAAGTTTGCCGCGGCTAACTTTGGGGTTTGATCTTCTGTGCCCCCGATAATCCCGACGCCAGAAAGTGAAGGGTAGACATTCGCATCTGTTTAATCTCTACTCGTTGACTAGAGTATCGCTGGGTTCGACACCCGTCGTCTGGCTGTTCAAGCTGTCGCAGGTTGGAGGAATGAATGTCCTATGATGTCGCTCTCGTCGGGTCGGGTTTTTCGGCCATCTGTACCGCCGCCCATCTTTTATCGTCCCTGCCTGCGGAAGCCTCTATCGCTATCGTCGGCGATGAGTCGGATTTCGGGCGGGGCACCGCCTATCGCACGGAACTGCCCTATCATCGTCTGAATGTGCCAGCCGGGCGAATGAGTGTCTTCCCTGACAGGCCTGATGACTTTGTCGACTGGTTGGCGGAAAACGGGATCGCGGACAATCCCCTGCTGTTCGCCTCGCGCGGTGACTACGGTCTTTATCTTCGCGACAGACTGGCTGGCTTGCTCAGAAGCAGGGAGCAGCGGGCCCGGGTGGACTTCGTTCGGGCCAAGGCTTCGGCCTGTCGGCCGGATGGCACGGATGGATTTTCTTTTACGCTGGAAAATGGTGAGCAGCTGCGCGCGCAGAATGTCGTTCTGTGTCTGGGCGTCGGTGCGGCGAGTTTGCCGGTGCAAACTGTCGCAAAGGAAGAAGAGGGCCCGCAACGTGTCATCGGCCACTGCTGGCAGCCAGGATGGTTGTCCAAAATCAAGGCCGGTGATCGTATCTGTATTCTGGGGTCGGGCCTGACGATGATCGATCAGGTTTTGACTTTGCGAGGAAAGGGACATCGGGGCCCAATCCATGTCCTGTCCCGTCGTGGCCTGGTGCCGCATCCGCATGTCAGCCCACCGTCACCGCCCGCGGGGCCGAATTTACCTGAAGGCTCAACGGAGATTAGCCGGTTGCTGCACTCTCTGCGCAAGCAGGTGCGCGATGGTGCGCCGTGGCGCACCGTCATGGACGGTTTGCGGCCGCAAACTCAATCGCTTTGGCAACGTCTTACACCTGCGCAACGCAGCCGGTTTCTTCGGCATGCCTTGCCTTGGTGGAACATCCATCGGCACCGTATCGCGCCTGAAGTGTCTGGCGCTTTCGGGAAATTGCTTTCAGATGGTATTCTTGAAATCCATGCGGGTTACCTTCGCTCCATAGAAGAAGGAGAGGAGGGGATCGCCGTGCGTTACCGCCGCAGACATACGCAGATATTGAAGGAACTGCAGGTCGATTGGGTCGTCAATTGTACGGGGATGGAGCGGGCCGGCATCGGCCATTCGCGGCTTCTTGAAACGATGCGCGCTGACTGCGTTATTTTGCTCGATCCCTTCGGGCTCGGGGTGGAAGTCGACGGCCAGTCTCGTTTGCTGCGGACGGACGGACGAAGCTGGCCCGGTCTTTTCGCCGCCGGTGCGCTGACGGCGGGCCGCTTCTGGGAAATTACCGCTGTTCCGGATATTCGCGTGCAGGCGCAGAAAATCGCGCAAGAGATAACGGATAGGGTGACAGCGAGCGATCGGCTTTCCGCACGCGGGTGAGCTGGTTGAAGGACTGCCCGAAGCGAGACGTGTCCAGTACCTCTCCTAAGAGGTTAGCCGCGGCAAACTCGTTTTCTGAATAATGTGCTGGAAATTCCATGGATGTCGAATTTGGCGAGTGGAATGTAGCGCGAATGCCCACGGGGACCGCATTATAAGCATGCAGTTCCCCCATGAATCACGCCATATATCGACCATGAGCCATACATTTCCCTATAATGTATCGGCGGTAAGCACGGCAGCGGATTTCGCACGTAATGTGCGCGATTGCTAAATAATTTACATTGCTTGTGGAAATGTGTCATGAAATCGGCTACAAATCGCAAAAATTTCTGAAATTATGAAAATAATTTGCGAGGACTTATGCAAGAGCCGAAACTGATACGATATGAGGCGGCGGACAATCAGGCTGGCGGACAGCGGCGACCATTTGCCAAGGCCGTCCGGGCCGGCGATTTCGTTTATGTGTCCGGGCAGGTGCCGACCGTCGATGGCGAGGTGGTGACCGGCGGAATCGTGGCTCAGACCGAGCAGGTGGTTGCGAATATCAAGGATGTTCTGGCGCTTGCCGATTGTACGCTTGCGGATGTGGTCAAGGTCAATGTCTGGCTGGACGATGCCCGGGATTTTTCGAGCTTCAACGCCGTCTTCCAGAAATATTTCATCGATCATCCGCCGGCACGCTCCACCGTGCAATCTCCGTTGATGGTCGATGCCAAGGTGGAAATGGACGTTAT
Source organism: Agrobacterium sp. 22-221-1 (assembly GCF_053522445.1). Classification (NCBI taxonomy): domain Bacteria; kingdom Pseudomonadati; phylum Pseudomonadota; class Alphaproteobacteria; order Hyphomicrobiales; family Rhizobiaceae; genus Agrobacterium; species Agrobacterium sp. 22-221-1. Next base: position 11,398 of record NZ_JBNWCL010000023.1, on the reverse strand, counting down.
CGCCTATAAGCCGCTGGCCTGAAGCCCAATTTGCCGATGTTTGAGAGTAGACGATGACCTATCCCTGGCCTGATGCGGGCACACCCCTCAATGCGATTTCGACGCCGATGCCTGTCATCGACGAGGACAGGCTCGCTGCCAATATCCTCAGGGCGCAATCCTATCTGGATGACCACGGCAAGGCCTTTCGGCCGCATATCAAGACGCACAAGATACCCGCCGTCGCAAAGCAGCAGCTTCAGGCCGGCGCCATCGGCATTAATTGCCAGAAAGTCAGTGAGGCGGAGGTTTTTGCGGATGCCGGTTTCGATGACATTCTGATCACCTATAATATTCTCGGTGCAGCAAAGCTGTCGCGGTTGAAGGCGCTGAATGCGCGGATCGGTCGGTTGAGCGTGGTTGCCGATAGCGCGGTCACGATTGCGGGCCTTGCCGATACATTCGATGCGGCAAGGCCGCTTGCCGTACTGGTCGAATGCGACACGGGCGGCAAGCGCTGCGGTGTGCAGACGCCGGAAGCGGCACTGGCGCTTGCGGAAAAGATCGCCTCGGCACCGGGCCTCACATTCAAGGGCATTTTGACCTATCCGGCACCGGGCGGAGCCGTGACAGTGGAGAACTTCCTTCGCGAGACCATGGCATTGCTGGCGGCAAAGGGCATGGATTGCCCGGTGCGGTCCAGCGGCGGTTCTCCGGATTTTTACGCCGCCCATCTCGTTCCTTCCGCCACCGAACATCGGGCCGGCACCTATGTCTATAATGATCGCGCCATGCTGCGCGCCGGACATTGCACGGCGGGCGATCTCGCCATGCATGTTCTTGCCACCGTCGTATCGCGACCGACAGCCGATCGGGCTGTGCTGGATTGCGGCTCCAAGGCCCTGACCTCCGATCTTCTGGGTTTCAGCGATTACGGGCTGCTCGAAGGCTACGAAGGTGCGAAAATCATCTCGCTTTCGGAAGAACATGCGGTTGTCGATCTATCCGGCTGTGCCTCGGGCCGGCCTGAAATCGGCGATGTGGTCAAGGTCGTTCCAAACCACACCTGCGTCGTCAGCAATCTTTTCGACAGGATGGTTTTTCATCGAAACGGTGTCGTGACGCGGGTTGAGCAGGTCGCGGCCCGCGGCACGGTCTGGTAAAATTACCCGGCTAATTAAATTCTGAAATAAAGCTGCCGAAGGGCAGATTGCGGTAACGAGAATCTAGAGACATGCGCATCTTCACGGCGTCACTCGCCACCGAAACCAACACGTTTTCACCCGTCCCGACGGATATGGACGCCTTTCGCGCGGCTTTTTATGCCGGGCCGGGGGAGCATCCCGAAACGCCGACGCTTTGCTCGTCGCCAGTGCCGATCTTGCGCCGCCGCGGCAAGGCGGAAGGGTTTACGGTAATAGAGGGAACTTCCTGTTGGGCGGAACCGGCGGGCCTCATCCAGCGCCAGACCTATGAAACGCTGCGGGACACCATTCTTGCCGAACTCAGTGCCGCCCTGCCGGTCGATGCCGTGGTGCTCGGTCTGCACGGCGCCATGGTGGCGCAGGGTTATGACGATCCGGAAGGGGATTTCCTGTCGCGCGTCCGCGCATTGGTCGGACCGGATGTGCTGGTCGCGGCGGAATTCGATCCGCACAGCCATCTGACGGCGCTTCGGGTCAAAAATCTCGATATCATGGCAACGTTTCTGGAGTTTCCGCATACGGATTTCGAAGAGCGTGGTGAGCATGTGGTGGAAATGGCGCTGCGCACGCTTCGGGGGGAGATCAAGCCGGTCATCTCCACTTTCGATTGCCGCATGATCACCATTTATCCCACCAGCCGTGAGCCGATGCGCTCTTACGTCGACCGGCTGAAGGCGATGGAAGGCAAGGATGGCATCCTGTCGATTTCCGTCATTCACGGTTTCATGGCGGGCGATGTGCCGGATATGGGAACGCGCATCGTTGTCGTGACCGATAATGACAGGGCAAAGGGCGATGCGCTGGCCGAAAAGCTCGGCCATGAGCTTTATGCCATGCGCAAGCTGACCGCCATGCCGATGCTCGATACGGAATCTGGTCTCGACCAGGTTCTTGCCATTCGCCGCAACAATCTGGACAGGCCGGTCGTCGTCTCGGATATCTGGGATAATCCGGGCGGCGGTGTCGCCGGTGACGCCACCCATATTCTGCGGCGCATGGTGGAGCGCGGCATGGACAATATCGCCGTCGCGACGATCTGGGACCCGATTGCGGTGTCTTTCTGTCACGCGGCGGGCGAGGGGGCCGAAATCGATCTGCGCATCGGCGGCAAATCCAGCCCGGAAGGCGGCGAGCCGCTCGATTTCCGCATAAAGGTGATGCGCACGGCCGAGGCCGGCTGGCAGAGTTTCCGCAACAGCCGCGTAACGCTCGGCCGCGCCGCTGTCGTTCGGCCGCTCGGTACGCAGATCGATATCATCCTCATCACCAGCCGCACGCAAACTTATGAGCCGGATATCTTTTCCAATCTCGGCGTCGATTTTGCGAAAAAAGATGTGCTGCTGGTCAAGTCAACCAATCATTTCCATGCGGGGTTTGCGCCGGTCGCCTCCGAGATCGTTTATATCGCGGCCCCGACGTCTTATCCGACCGATCCGGCGAAAACGCCCTATCGCAAGGCGAGCCTTGAGCTTTGGCCACGGGTGGCCGATCCGCTGGGCCTGGACTGAGGCGGCAGCGGTTTGAGCATTGTCTGGACGGAACTTGTGAAGCCTTTTCCGGAAGGATTCAGAGACGCTCGAGGGTGATCAGGAAAAACGTGCTTTCGCTTCGATCTCCTTCGACGGTGAACGGTAAACCGCCTTCGATCAGCAGACCGTCCAGCTTCCCCAATCGCTCCTTGCCTTCACCGGTTAAAACCGCCAGCGGGTCGAGTGCCAGCACAAGCGTCGTGTTTCCGGCGGCTTTTCCCGAAAATGGGCCGGAGTGCCTTTTAACGACATGACGAAAGCGCGAGCGGCGGGTCATGACGTTCAGATCGGTGATCGCGCCATCGGGCAGGGTCGCATTCACGGGAACATCGGCCGGAAAGGGCAGGGGTGGGCTTTCCATTGTCAGCAACAGCGGATCGCCCGCCGCAATTGCCAGCACCATGCCGTTTCCCTCAAGAATGGAGAGGGTGCGGTCTATGCCGGGGAAGATCGAAAACGGCCCGTCGCTCGCCACCGTCGCCATGCTGATGCGCCAGTCGAAATTCTCGACGGAAGACGCGGGTGGAAAGATGGCGATTTCCACTGTCTCGCCGCCGCCGTTTTTCCAGGGCATTCGCTTGTAATCGCTTGCGCGCAGCAGGGTCATGGTTTTCCACTTTTGAGAGGGATCGGCCGGAAAGAGGTGTTTCTCTCTCCGGCCGAAAGAGGATCAATTGCCGAGAATGCCGGGCAGGCGCAGGCCCTGTTCCTTTGCGCATTCCACGGCGATGTCGTAACCGGCATCGGCATGGCGCATGACGCCGGTTGCCGGGTCATTCCACAGAACGCGCTCCAGCCGGCGAGCGGCATCGTCGGTACCATCGGCGCAGATGACCATGCCGGAATGTTGCGAGAAGCCCATGCCGACGCCGCCGCCGTGATGCAACGACACCCAGGTCGCGCCGGATGCGGTGTTGAGCAGCGCATTGAGAAGCGGCCAGTCGGAAACGGCGTCCGAGCCATCCTTCATGGCCTCCGTCTCGCGGTTGGGCGAGGCGACGGAGCCGGAATCCAGATGGTCGCGTCCGATGACGATCGGCGCCTTCAGCTCACCGTTCCTGACCATTTCGTTGAAGGCAAGGCCGAGACGGTGGCGGTCGCCAAGGCCGACCCAGCAAATGCGCGCCGGCAGGCCCTGGAACGCGATGCGCTCGCGCGCCATGTCCAGCCAGTTATGCAGGTGCTTGTTGTCTGGCAGCAGTTCCTTCACCTTGGCGTCGGTCTTGTAGATATCTTCCGGATCGCCGGAAAGGGCCGCCCAGCGGAACGGGCCGATACCGCGGCAAAATAGCGGGCGGATATAGGCCGGTACGAAGCCCGGAAAGGCGAAGGCGTTTTCCAGGCCCTCATCCTTGGCGACCTGGCGGATATTGTTGCCGTAATCGAGTGTCGGAACGCCGGCGTTCCAGAAATCGACCATGGCCTGCACATGCACCTTCATGGAGGCGCGAGCGGCAGCCGCAACGGCCTTCGGGTCGCTTTCCTGCTTGGCGCGCCATTCGGTAACGGTCCATCCGGCCGGAAGGTAACCATGGACGGGATCGTGCGCCGAGGTCTGGTCGGTAACGATATCGGGACGAACGCCGCGACGGACGAGTTCCGGGAAGATTTCCGCCGCATTGCCGATCAGTCCGACGGATTTCGCCTCGCCCGCCTTGGTCCATTGGTCGATCAGGGCCAGCGCCTCATCGAGCGTATGCGCCTTCGCATCGACATAACGGGTGCGCAGGCGGAAATCGACGCGGGTTTCATCGCATTCGACGGCAAGGCAGCAGGCGCCGGCCATGACGGCGGCGAGCGGCTGTGCGCCACCCATGCCGCCGAGACCGCCGGTCAGGATCCACTTGCCCTTCAGGTTGCCTTCATAGTGCTGGCGGCCGGCCTCGACAAAGGTTTCATAGGTGCCCTGTACGATACCCTGCGTGCCGATATAGATCCACGAACCGGCCGTCATCTGGCCGTACATGGCAAGGCCCTTCTTATCCAGCTCGTTGAAATGATCCCAGTTCGCCCAGTGCGGCACGAGGTTGGAATTGGCGATCAGCACGCGCGGCGCGTCCTTGTGGGTGCGGAACACGCCGACCGGCTTGCCAGACTGCACGACGAGGGTTTCATCCTCGTTCAGATCCTTCAGCGTCGCGACGATACGGTCGAAATCGTCCCAGGTGCGGGCGGCGCGGCCGATACCGCCATAAACCACCAGCTCATGCGGGCGCTCGGCCACGTCAGGGTCGAGATTGTTCATCAGCATGCGCAGCGGCGCTTCCGTCATCCAGCTTTTGGCATTGAGGTCAGTGCCCTGCGGCGAGCGGACATCGCGAATATTGTGGCGTGGATTGTTCATGTGTCTTCCCCTTATCGTTTCGTGTCGAGCGCAAATTTTTCCATGCGCGTGAGAATGGTTTTGAGATGGGAGCGAAGCCGTTCGGCCTTGCCCGTGTCGTAGGCAAAAGGCGGCGTCTCGCTTTGAAGATGGGTGGATTGCGCCAGCTCCATCTGAATGGCATGCACGCCGCTCTGCGGTTTTCCGTAATGGCGCGTCGTCCAGCCGCCCTTGAAACGACCGTTCAGAATGCTGTCGTAGCCCTCTGCTGCTGCGGTCACCTCGACGGCGATTTTTTCGATGGCCGGATCGCAGGTCTTGCCCATATCCGTGCCGATGTTGAAATCCGGCAGCTTGCCTTCGAACAGGAAGGGAATATGCGAACGGATAGAATGGCAATCATAGAGAATGGCGATGCCGTGGATGGATTTGACCCGCTCGATTTCCGCCGCAAGGGCCGCGTGATAGGGCGCGTGGAAGTTCTCCAGACGATAGGCGATATCGTCCGCCGCGGGTTCCTGTCCTTCATTCCAGATCGGCTCGCCGTCGAAATCGGTCTCCGGAACAAGCCCGGTTGTGTTCTGGCCCGGATAAAGACTGACCCCGGCCGGGTCGCGGTTGGCGTCGATCACATAACGGTGGAAGGTCGCCCTTACGGTTGTCGCATTCTCGAGAAGGCCGGCATAGAGCTCATGGATATGCCAGTCCGTATCGGCGAGAATCTTGCCGTTATCGTTCAGGCGTTGCCAGATATCCGCCGGGACAGCCGTGCCGGTGTGGGGCAGGCCGAGAATGATGGGCGAGGTGCCCTGGTGAAGCGTGAAGGGTCTGTTCATCGATCGGCCTCTTCTGCCGTGGGGTTACCCCCCTCTGCCCTGCCGGGCATCTCCCCCTCAAGGGGGGAGATCAGATGCCGCACCCGCTCGTTCTCAGATATTGTGGCGCAAGGTATTCGCCGCTTGCCGATCTCCCCCCTTGAGGGGGAGATGCCCGGCAGGGCAGAGGGGGGTAACCCCACGGCAGTGGAGGATAAAGTACTCATCATTTCACGCCTCCAGCTTTGGCAGAATGCCGTCCGAAATTGCCGCGACCAGCGCGCCGGAGGCAATCAATTCCGACGCAGCCTTCAGGTCCGGCGCCATATAGCGGTCTTCCTCCAGCGAAGGGACCGCCGCGCGCAATGCCGCGATTACCTTTTGCAGTTCGGGGCTCGTTTTCAGCGGCCCGCGCAGCTCCACGCCCTGCACCGCCGAAAGCGCCTCGATGCCGAGAATGGCGAAAAGATTGTCCGTCATCGGCAGCAGGCGGCGCGCGCCATGGCAGGCCATGGAGACATGGTCTTCCTGATTGGCGGAGGTCGGTGTGGAATCCACCGAGGCCGGATGCGCCATCTGCTTGTTCTCGCTCATCAGCGCGGCGGAGGTGACTTCGGCGATCATCAGGCCGGAATTCAGCCCGGGCTTCTTGGAAAGAAAGGCCGGCAGGCCATAGGAGAGGGCTGGATCGACCAGCAGCGCCACGCGGCGCTGGGCGATCGCGCCGATCTCGCAAATGGCGAGCGCCGTCTGGTCGGCGGCAAAGGCCACCGGTTCGGCGTGGAAATTGCCGCCGGAGACGACGGAATTGTCTGAAAGCACCAGCGGATTGTCGGTCACGGCATTGGCTTCGATTTCCAGCGTGCGGGCCACCTGCCGTAGAAGATCGAGGCAGGCGCCATCCACCTGCGGCTGGCAGCGAATGCAATAGGGATCCTGCACCCGCTCATCGCCCTCGATATGGCTGACGCGGATTTCTGAACCTTCCAGCAACCGACGAAGGGCGGCTCCGGCGTCGATCTGGCCCTTATGACCCCGCAGGCTGTGAATATCGGGATGGAAAGGTGCGGAAGACCCCATGGCCGCATCGGTGGAAAGCGCACCGGTAATCAGTGCCGCCTGCGCTGCGCGATGGGCCCGGAAAAGACCGGCGAGCGCGAGCGCCGTCGAGGTCTGCGTGCCGTTGATCAGCGCAAGCCCCTCCTTGGCGGCAAGCACCACCGGGGTCAGTCCGGCTTTCGCAAGCGCTTCGCCGGCTGGCAGAAGCGCGCCCGCATAAAAGGCCTCGCCTTCGCCCATCATCACCGCCGCCATATGGGCAAGCGGCGCGAGATCGCCGGAAGCCCCAACCGAACCCTTTTCGGGAATGACGGGGATGACGCCCTTCTCCAGCATGGCTTCGATCAGCCGCACAAGCTGCAGCCGCACGCCGGATGCGCCGCGACCGAGCGAAACCAGCTTCAGCGCCATGATCAGCCGCACGACGTTTTCAGGAAGCGGTGCGCCGACCCCGCAGCAATGCGACAGGATGAGATTGCGTTGCAGCGTCGCCACATCGGCCGCGTCGATCTTGATGGAAGCGAGTTTGCCGAAACCGGTATTGATGCCATAGACCGGCGCATTGCCGGCAGCGATCTCGGCGATGCGGGCCGCCGCCTTTTCAATGCCTTTATCGAAGCTGCGGTCGAGTTTGGCGCTGCCGTTCTCCCAGTATATCGCGGCGAGATCGGCCAAGGTCACATTGCCGGGGTGAAGCGTGATGGTCTTCATGGTCATGGGCAAACCTTCTGTCCCTTGAAAATGCGGGCGTGGAGCGGATTGAAACCGATGCGGTAGACAAGTTCTGCCGGACGCTCGATGTCCCAGATGGCGAAATCAGCGGATTTTCCAGCCTCCAGCGTGCCGGTTTCGGCAAGCAGCCCGAGCGCCTTTGCCGCGTTGCGTGTCGTCGCCGTCAGGCACTCTTCCACGGTCATGCGGAAAAGCGTTGCGCCCATATTCATGGTCAGCAGCAGGGAGGTGAGCGGCGAAGTGCCGGGGTTGCAGTCTGTTGCCAGCGCAATGTCGGCTCCGGCATCGCGCAGGGCCTGCACCGGCGGCAGTTGTTTTTCCCTGAGCGCGTAGAAAGCGCCGGGAAGAAGCACGGCCACGGTTCCTGCTTTAGCCAGCGCCGTCGCACCGGCCTCATCAAGATATTCGAGGTGATCGGCCGAAAGGGCGTTATAGGATGCCGCAAGCTCGGAACCGCCAAGGTTGGAAAGCTGCTCGGCATGCAGTTTGACCGGAAGGCCATACTGTTTTGCAGCCTTGAAAACCCGGTCGATCTCCTCGACGGAAAAGGCGATGCCTTCGCAAAAACCGTCAACCGCATCCGCCAGTCCGTCCGCATGGGCTTTTTCCAGCCCCGGCAGAACGACATCGCCAATATAATCGGGGTTGCGCCCCTTATAGTCTGCAGGTGTCGCATGTGCGGCGAGATAGCTGGTGACGATGCGCACTGGCCGCAATGTCTCGAGCCTGCGGGCGACGCGCAGCATCTTCAGTTCGGTTTCAATATCGAGACCGTAACCGGATTTGATTTCGACCGTGGAAACGCCTTCGGAAAGAAGCGTGTCGAGACGCGGCAGAGCCTGCGCCACCAGAGCATCTTCCGAAAGCGCGCGCGTGTCGCGCACCGAAGAAACAATGCCGCCGCCCGCTTTGGCGATCTCTTCATAGGTCGCCCCATTCAGCCGCATCTCGAATTCCATGGCGCGGTTGCCGCCGAAGACAAGATGGGTGTGGCAGTCGATCAGGGCAGGGGTGATCCAGCGGCCGCCGCAATCGTTGGTCTCATCGGCTGTCGCCAGATCGGCGGGCAGATCGCTTTCAGGGCCGGCAAAGGCGATACGGCCGTTACGCACGGCAATGACGGCGTTTTCGATGGTACCGATGTCTTCCATGGCGGGATTGAAGGTTGCCAGCCGGGCGTTGCGCCACAAAGCCGTGGCGTTCCCCGTCGCCGTTCCGTTTGCAGATTTGTTCCCTGGCATTTGCTTTTCGCCTTTCCTTTGTGAGTTAAATGTATATACATAATAATCGGCTTGGCAAGCTGCAATTTCGTGTTTGAAATGGCCTTGCCGGACAGAACCAAAGGAGAGGGTGGCATGACGGCAATTCACGCGGGCGCAGCGCTTCTGGCGGATGGATGGGTGAAGGATGTTCGCATCGTCTGCGATGGCGGCGTCATCTTATCCGTAGAAACCGGCGTTTCCCCGCAGCCGCAGGATGAGCGACATGCCGTCATTGTCCCGGCCATGCCCAATCTTCACAGCCACGCCTTTCAGCGTGCCATGGCCGGGCTTGCCGAAATCCGTGGTCCCGGTGATGACAGTTTCTGGAGCTGGCGCACCGTCATGTATAAATTCGCGCTCTCCATGACACCTGACCATGTCGAGGCGGTTGCCGCCCAGCTTTATATGGAAATGCTCGAGGCCGGTTTCGGGCGGGTTGGAGAATTTCACTATCTGCATAATGACAGGGATGGCTCGCATTACGACAATATCGCCGAAATGGCCGAACGTATCGGTGCAGCCGCCTCGCAGACGGGCATTGGCCTCACATTGCTGCCGGTCTTTTACGCCCATTCCGGTTTCGGCGGCCAGGCGCCAATCGACGGGCAGAAGCGCTTCATCCATTCGCTCGACAGCTACGGAAAGCTGATGCAGGGCGCGCAGGTCGTGGTGGACAGGCTGCCGGGCGCCGCCCTCGGCATAGCGCCGCACAGTCTGCGTGCGGTGACCGGCGACGAGCTGGCAGCCATCGAGCCGCTGGCAAAAGGTGGGCCGATCCATATTCATGTGGCGGAACAGACGAAAGAAGTGGAAGATTCGCTCGCCTTTTCCGGCGCGAGACCGGTGGAATGGCTGCTTGAAAACGCGCCGGTCGATGGCCGCTGGTGCCTTATCCATGCGACACACATGACGGAAACCGAAACGCGAGGCATGGCAAAAAGCGGTGCTGTTGCCGGTCTCTGCCCGATCACCGAAGCCAATCTCGGCGACGGCATCTTCCCGGCTCCGGCGTTTCTCGCTGAAAACGGCCATTATGGTGTCGGATCCGATTCCAACATTCTGATTTCCGTGCCGGAAGAATTGCGAACGCTCGAATATTCGCAACGCCTCTCGCATCGGGCACGCAATGTCATCGCCGATGCCGGTCATTCCACGGGAGAAAAACTCTTCCGGCAGGCGCTTGAGGGCGGCGGCAGGGCTCTGGCGTCGCGAAACGGTCTGGAAAGTGGAAAAAGCGCCGATTTCGTCGCTCTTGATGTTTCGGCCGTTTCTTATCTTCCGATATCCCAGATTCTCGATCAATGGATATTCGCGGGTGGCGTTTCTGTCGATTCCGTTTGGGTGCGCGGCAAGAAGCGCGTGCAGGCCGGCCGACATATCCATCGCCGCGAAATATCCGATCGTTTCAACAAGGTCATGGCTGAACTTCTCGATAGCTGATATGGGCTCGGCGGAAACAGGAAAAAGCCAGCGGGGAAAGGCATTGCGGACGTGACGAAAGCAGCAGCCGGGCAGACCCTGCACCAGCGTATCCTCAGTGAGATCGAGGGCCGTATCGTTTCGGGAGAATGGCCGCCGGGTCACAGGTTGCCTTTCGAGGTCGACCTCGCCGATCAATATCACTGTTCACGCATGACCGTGAACAAGGTCATGGGCCAGCTCGCCAAGGCTGGTTTGATCGAACGCCGCAAGAAATCCGGCAGTTTCGTTCGCCAGCCGCAGATCCAGTCCGCCGTTCTTCAAATTCACGATATCGGGGCCGAGGTCGAATCCCTTGGCCTCGAATATGGCTTCAAAATCCTGGAGCGCGAAAGGCGCAGCGCAAAAAGCGCGGATCGTGAGCGGCTAGACGTTTCCGTCGGCACGTCGTTGCTTGACATTCTCTGCATCCATTTCGCCGGCGCGCGCGAATTCTGTGTCGAACAGCGCCTCATCAATCTGACGGCCGTGCCGGAAGCGGCTGAAACCGACTTTACCGAAATTGCGCCCGGCCCCTGGCTGCTCGGCCATGTTCCCTGGAGCACTGCCGAACACCGGATCAGCGCCGAAACACCGTCGAAGGAGATCGCGCGCCTGCTCGGCATTTCCGACAGGCAAGCGTGTCTTGTCGTGGAGCGCCGCACCTGGAGCAATTCGGGCGCAGTCACCTATGTGCGCTTCACCTATCCCGGCAATGCGCATGCGCTGGTCGCCCGCTTCAGCCCGTCTTCCGACTGATATCTACAAGGCCTTCGCCCCTGTTATTGCGATATGGAGCCCCTATATAGGGGAAGGCCCATCAAGCTTGACGGACACCGATGGGAAAACCGTTAAAACTCGTTAATTTATACGATAATTTTCAAATTCCCTTTTACAATCAGCTAGATATCACATTTCTTGTTTTTTTTGATATTGCTGTGTTGACTTGTTTGGTTGGGTGGATTTATAAGTCCGCTCACTGAACGAGGGCGGCGGCGCTGCTGGCGACGGCGACTTTCGTTCTTAAGAAATCAAG